>JBBRZF010000046.1:0-20828 GCA_038236965.1 Terriglobales bacterium
CCGCCCGATACGGGCTTTACGGCGACCACGCGCTGATGGTCTTCGGTGCCGACCTTCAACTCCGTGGTGTCGCTTTTACCTTTTTCGTCGCAGGTAAGCTCCTTGGAATCCTTGTCCTTCTTGCTGTGTATGTTGACGCTGCCAATGTCGCCGCCCTTGCACTCGAGGATGCCGCCGTAGGTCTTCATCTCCTTGCGATAGAAGTCGAGGACCTTGTCGGGCGAGTCGCTGGATGTATAGGTGAGCGCGACGACCTTGAGTCCGTAATCGCCGAAGCTCAGGTTGACGTTGGCGCTGTGGGTGTCGTGCTCGTTGGTGGGTGGCTTTTCCTTCGCGCCCGGATAGACGGGGAGGCCGGTGTCTTTGGCGTTCACGTCGGTGTTAACTTTTACTCCGCCGAAGGGAGTGGCGATATCCACCTTCTTGCTGTTTCCGTCGCGTTCTTCGCTGACGTGGCAGGCGGTGATGGCACTGAGAAGCAGTAGCGCGCCGCAGATGCAAACGAATTGCTTGATCAACCTGGAATGAAGCGTCATTTAGTTCCTCCTGCGATAGTGGCCGCGTGTTCGATACCGTGCCCGCGACGGGCAACGCCGGGAATGGTGACCGGCAGGTGTCCGCGGATAGCAATCTCTCCAAACAATGCCTTGACCGCGCTGTTCTCCGAGACCGGCGCGTTGGAAAAGGTGCAGATGTAATTCTGCACATCCGGGAAATCAGATGCAACATACGGATTTCCCAAAGCCAACACAACCGTCCTTTCCGGCGCCTTGATTAGCACGTCCTTCAATAATCGTAACAAAGCCGGATGCATGGCGATGGAACTCTGATACGCCGCACCGACCTGAACCGCGCGACCGGCGGTGGGCGTAACGTATACGGCCGCGAGCACGACTTGAGCCTGCGGCAGCGCCTGTGCAACGAGAGGAATGGACGCTTCCGCCGAGCGAGCGTCGATGAACAGGACGCGAGCATCGGGAATATGAGCGCGCAATTGGCGCTCAAAGAGACGCCCGGACTCGGCACGCACGTCGTCGGTCAAGACAAGCGCGAGCACGCGGTTCCGGGATTCCTCCAGGTTGTTATACGCAGGGCCGGCGGCTGCGGTTCCAAGAGATTTGAGGGGGAGAACGCGACCGTTGTCGCGAACCACGGTAATGGCGTCGTCGGCGATGCGCTGCGCGGTGGCGAGATTCTCGGGAGTGGAAACGAGCGTGGAGAGGGCGTTGATATCGACGGTGCGATTCTTGTCGAGTCCGAGGGAAGCCTTGGCGCGAAGGATCTTTAGAACCGAGTCGTTGATCTGCGACTCGGGAATCTCCTTGCTGCGCACGGCGTTGAGCACGGCATTGTAGGCGGCGTCGATGTCGCCGGGGATGAGGATCATGTCGTTGCCGGCTTTGATGGCTTCCACGGCGGCGCGTCCGTGGGGATTGCCGCGTCCGTCGGAGAAGAGTTTCACGACGGCCTGCATGTCCATGGCGTCGGTGACGACCAGGCCTTCAAAGCCCATGCGTTGCTTGAGTTCTCCGGTGATGACGCTTTTGGAAACGCTGGCGACCTTGTTGGGGTCGGGCTCGAGAGCGGGCACGCTGACATGGGCGATCATGACGGCGTCCACGCCGGCGTCGATGGCATCGCGGAAGGGCGGCAATTCGACTTGCGAAAGATGTTCACGGGTGGCATTCACGCGTGCCGTTCCGAGGTGCGAATCGGAATCGGTGTCGCCGTGTCCGGGAAAATGCTTGGCGGTGGTCATCATTCCCGCGCCGTGTGCTCCGGCAATGTAGGCGCGCACCATCTCGCCGACATCGTGCGCGTCTTCGCCGAATGCCCGCGTGTTGATGATCGGATTCGCTGGGACGGAGTTGACGTCGGCAACAGGAAAGAAATTCCAGTGAACGCCGATGGCGCGGGATTCCTCGCCGGTGATCTTGCCGAAGGCGAAGGCGTAATCCTTGCTGCCGGTAGCGCCGAAGGCCATTGCGTGCGGGAATCCGGTGGTGCCGTTGAGGCGCATGAAGAGGCCGCGCTCGAAATCAGCGGCGAAGATGAGCGGCAGTTTGGAGTCGCGCTGAAGCTGGTTGGTGAGCATGGCGGCTTCGTAAGGCTGGTTGCGAAGCAGGAACGGCCCATCGACGGGCACGGTGATGCCGAAAGCGCCAATGTGATACTTCGCCATCCAGTCGTGGAGCTGGATGTATTGCGGGCTTTTCACGTTGAGGAATTCGACGCGAGCCCAGAGCAAAAACATCTGCCCTACTTTTTCTTCGAGCGACATCTTGTGCAAGGTCTTGCGCGCCCAGCGTTCGGCCTTTTCGTCATTGTGCACGGGGCCGGCCGGCTGGATTTTTTCTCCGGCGACACTGAGGGAGACCATTAATAAGAGAAGTAAAACGGCGAAGCGATTCCGCATGGCCGAAACTATAGCAGAAGCAGCAGCAGTTTGGGCGAAGAGTTTGGGCGAGGCGTGTTTGGAAAGCAGCGTTTAGTCGCGTGCGTGGTGAGGCGCGGGCATGACGGCGAGATTGTTTTCGATGATGGCGAAGGCGGCGGACTGCGTCGCTATGGCGTCGCCGAAACCGTGGAGCCAGTGGACGCCGGGCTCACGCCGGAACCAGGTCATCTGGCGCTTGGCGTAGTTGCGATGTCCCTGTTGGGCGGCGGCGACGGCTTGCGGAAGCGTCATGTTGCCGGAGAGAAATGCGAGCGCCTGTTTGTAGCCGAGCGAACCGAGTGGCGGCGCGAGGTCAGGCCCGCCGTAGCGCTGGCGAAGCATGTCGGTCTCTTCGATCAGTCCGTGTTCGAACATCTGGGCGGCGCGTTGATTGATGCGCGCATAGAGGGCTTCGCGGGCGGGATCGAGGCCGATGCGCAGAATGGAGAATCCTTGCAGCGGGTCGCGTCCCTGTTTCCAAAGTTCGGTCATGGGTTGGCGCGTGCTGAGGCAGACTTCTACGGCGCGTATGACTTTCGGCGCGTCGTTGGCGTGAATCTTTGCGGCCGCCGTGGGGTCGAGTCGCTGCAGGATGCGATGCAGATGCGGCGAACCTTTTTGTTCGGCGCGGGCGCGCAGTTTGAGGCGCAATGCTTCGGAACGCTGCGGGCCGGGGAAGAGTCCTTCGAGAAGCGCGCGCAAGTAGAGTCCGGTGCCGCCGACGACGATGGGCAGGCGTCCGCGTGAAGCGATCTCGGCCAGCACAGGACGAGCGATGCGCGCGTAGTCTCCGGCGGTGAAGGCCTCGGTGGGGAGTGCGAGGTCGATGAGGTGATGCGGCGCAAGCATGCGCTCCACGCGGTCGGGCTTGGCTGTACCAATCTCCAGTTCGCGATAGACGGCGACGGAATCGCAACTAATGATCTCGCCGCCAAAGCGTTGCGCCATCTGCAACGAGAGCGCGGTCTTCCCGCTGGCAGTGGGGCCGAGAATGACGACGAGAGGATGCGTGGTGGTGGCTGGCTCCGTCATTCGGCACCCGTCATAGTGCGCCCCGTCATCTGGCAGTGCGTCATCTGGCAGCGCGTCATCTGGCAGCCCAGGGAATGTGCCGTCCCCAGCGGAGGAGTGTGTAGAACACGAGCAGAATGGCGATGAGGATGAGTCCGACGGTGCGGCGGTCGATCGGTCGCGGATCGTTTGGAGTGGGAGCGGGCACGGCTTATTTTAGCGCGCAGGCGCAATGTGGGGTGCGCGATGTGTTCACGGCGTGCGCAGGCGGTGATAAACTCGCGGCCAGAGATGAACGGACCATCGACAATACGCAAGCGCTTCGGCATTTACGAGGCGCACCTGGGCACGGGCGAGTTGTTCAAGAGCGGGCAGAAGGTGCGTCTGCAAGAACAGCCGTTCCATGTGCTGGTGGCGCTTTTGGAGGGTCCGGGCGAAGTGGTGACGCGCGACGAACTGCAGCAGAAACTTTGGCCGTCAGACACCTTCGTCGATTTCGATCACTCGCTGAATACGTGCATTAACAAATTGCGCGACGCACTGGGCGATACGGCTAGCAATCCGCGCTTCATCGAAACGCTGCCCCGGCGAGGCTATCGCTTCATCGCGCCGGTGCAAGTGGTCGCGGCGGTGACGACTGCGGCAGAGACGATTCCTCCGATGGTGGAAATTGCGCGCTGCGCCACTCCGGAGATGACGGACGTGGCGGAAATGGCGGGGCCACTGCAAACCATTCCGACGGCGGCTGTTGTAGAAGACGCGCGCGACAATGAACTGCCGCACGCTTCGCGCTCGACGTCGAGGATGTTGTTCGGGCTGCTGCAACTGATGTATCTCGTCTTCTACGCCGCCGCCTTGTGGCGATTGGAAGAGATAGGCGAACGAGCGGATACGCAGTGGAACGTTCCCGGCGGATTGCTGATGGCGCTTGTACTGGTGACGGGCGTGGTGGGAATTCCACTGCGGCTGTATACGCTGAACGCGACGCTCTTCGATTATCCAAAGTTGGGAAGAAATTTCCAGCGACTGTTCCTGCTGGTGTTGCCGCTCGATGTCCTGTGGGCGCTCTCGCCATTCCTGCTCATACAGCACATCGGGCTAGGACTGGCCTTCGCGTCGTGCGCGGCTTTGCTGTATTCACCCTTCGCGCAGAGAGTGCTGGCGCAGATGACGTGGCGGGACCGAGGGAAGTAAAGCGGAAGCAGGCTCGACCGCGCGCTATGTGCGACCTTTCTCGAGCCTGCTCCCGTTTCAAATTTACGGTTGCGACAAGATGCCCACCACAATTCCTGAAGCGGCTTGCGGCGTGTGGTAGATGCGCTCGGTTGCTTTCACGAAATCCGATGACTTCGCCGTCGCAGTGTCGATGAACTTCTGCGGATTGAGGTCTGTCAGCGGGAACCATGAACTCTGTATCTGCACCATGATGCGGTGTCCGCGACGGAAGGTGTGGTTCACATCCTGCATTTCAAACTTGAGCGGCGTCACCTGGTTGCTCGGCATCGGTTCGGGCTTCGACCACGAATTGCGGAACTTCGCCCGCATCGGTTCACCACGTACGAGCTGTTCATAGCCGCCCATCTTCTCCGACGGCATGGGGACGTCTGTTAGCGGACCCTCCCGCTCTGGAGTGGCGAGAGCCAGATCGTAATCCGCGGGATAAACGTCGATCAGTTTCACGTCGAAGTCGGAGTCGGTGCCGCTCGTCGAGACCTGAAGATGCGGCGATAGCGGGCCTGCGATGGTTACGTCTTCCGTCAACGGATCGCTCATGTAGGTCAGCACATCGGGACGCTTCGCGGCGAACCGCTGATCGCTGAGCATGTACTCTTGCGGCACGGCGGTGGCAGCGTAGCTCGTGAACGGCACAGGATGCGCGGGATCGCTCACGTACTCGTCATACGCGTTCTCATCCGCAGTGGGCGGCTCGAACGAGAGTTTCCCCTTGGCGTGCAGGTAGAGAGTCTTCGGTTGCGTGTTCTTCGGAGGCCAGGCATCGTACTGTCGCCAGACGTTGCTGCCGGTCTCGAAGACAGAGGCCTCCGGCAGATGTGCGTCGCCGTTTCCTTTTAGAAACTGTTCGAAGAATGGAAAGACGATTTTCTCGCGATAGTAATCTCCGGTCGCGGAATTGAATTCGACGCGTCCCAGTGTCTTGCCCTGATAGCGTCCCCAACCGCCATGCACCCAAGGACCGATGACCAGCGCGTTGAAGATGCCGGGATTGTTCTTCTCAATCGCGGAGTAAGTACGGACTGGTCCCGATAGGTCCTCCGCGTCGAACCATCCGCCCACGGTCAGCACTGCGCACTTGATTCCCTTCATGTGTTGCGAGAGGTCGCGCGGTCTCCAATATTCGTCCTCGGTGTTGTGCCGGAACTGATCGTCGAAGAGCGGATTCTTGATGGCGGCAGCGATGTCGGTGAGGCTCGGCCCATGCTGGAGAAAGAAATCGTATCCATCCGTAGTGCCGTATTCAAAGCCGTTTCCGCCATTCCTTGATTGCGGAAGTTCCAGGGCTTCGGGGCGGGGCTTGAAGAATCCGTAAAACGAAACGTTGGCGGCCAGCATGAAAGCGCCACCGTGATAGGCGTCGTCGCCTTCAAACAGGTTCGTCATGGGCGCCTGCGGAGAAGCCGCCTTGATGGCCGGATGCGAGTCGATGATGGAGGCCGATGTGTAGAAGCCGGGATAGGAAATTCCCCAGATGCCGACCTTCTGGTTATTGGCGGGCACGTGCTTCAGCAGCCACTCGACGGTGTCATACATGTCCGTGCTCTCGTCGGTCTCGCCCTGCTTGGGATGGTCTATGTGCGGACGCATCTCGACAAATTTGCCTTCCGACTGATAGCGGCCGCGAACATCCTGGTACACGAAGATGTATCCCGCGCGATCGAATGCTTCCGATGGGCCGAGGCGTGGACGGTACTGGTCCTCTCCATAAGGCGCCACGCTGTAGGGCGTCCGCGTCATCAGGAACGGATACTTCTGCGACGTGTCCTTGGGAACGTAGACCGATGTGAACAGTCTTACGCCGTCGCGCATGGGGACACGATATTCGTACTTGGTGTAGTGGGCCTTCACATCAAACGGTTTCGGCTTGTCTGGCAGTTGCGCGAAAGCAAGCAGAGGCAGAACAACGAAGACCGCAAGGAGGAGAAGGCGCAAGTGACGATGATTCATCGGTTCTCTTTGTGATTGGAATGTTGAGTCTGCAATGTAACTGCAAGGCCAACCTACGTCAATCCGCAGAGTATTTGCGTGCGAGCGATGATTGGAAGAGAGACGGGATGCGTCTCGCTACTCGAGGTCGCCTTTATCGGGGTTGTAATAGAAGTGGAATCGCAGAGCAAGGTAGGGGCCGCGGAATTCGCCGGGCAGGGGCGAGAACGGATTTGATCCGGAGATGCCGCCCCAAGCGGCACGGTCGAGAGCGACGTCGCCGGAGGGGCCAACGACACGCATTCCGGCGACTCGTCCATCTTTCAGAATCACAAATTCGATCGAAACTTTGCCCTTCTTCATGATGGGCGGACGCGCGACTTCGGGCACGAGCTGATACCAATTGACGCGCACGGATTGCAGCACGCGCGAAAGGTAGGACCCGAAGTCCACGCCCTGCGTGTCGCTCAGGACGTCCATATTGCTTTTTATTCCGGAGCCAGCGATGGGGCCTTGTCCGCCTTCTCCGCCTGCGCCACTGTAACCCGAACGTTGAGAATTGCGAGCGGCCTCGGCGATGATGGATCCAGCCGTGCGCGCTCCGCCAAAAGGATTCAGTTTGCCGGCAGGCGTTGCATTCTGCGCGAGCGTGTCGGAGCTGGAATTAGGCGCGGGCTGCATGGGCGAGGGTTGCGCGCTGCCTTGGTCGGGCGCACCTTGCGCCTGCTGCTGTTGCTGCGGAGATTGTGCGGCGGATTGAGAGCCCGGAGGATTGGGCGGGCCGGGACGCTTGTTCATCGCGCTATCGCGCAACTCTTCCAGAGTCTTGCGATCGATGGTCGGATTCCTGGATGTGGCAATTCGGTTCTTGTCGGAGATGAACTTGGAATCAGGTTTCTGCGTGACTTTCTGCTCGTCGGCAGGAAGCTGCAGATAAGTGAGTTCCTTGTCGCGCAGCAGGTCTTCGGCGGTGGCAACCTGCACCGGACGCATACCCGGAAAATACTTGGGGCCGAAGGCGATGCTGGCGATAAAAATAAAATGGAGGATGATGGAGATCCAGAAAGCCTCGCGCAGTCGCGAACGGGCCAACTCATCATGCGCCTGCTGCAGCAGCACCGGGATGAACTCAGCACGTTCCTCGTCATTCAGCGGACGCCTGGGTGGGCGGTCACTGCCTGTGCTCAGAGGATTGGGGATCTCAGAAATTGGCATCAGTCCTGTGGTCAAAACCGTCATGAAATGCGAGTCGTCCTTTGTTAGACGCATGACAGGGCTTTTCCGCTCACAAAATCGGGCGGAACACACCACGACCCAAGGTCGCGCTGGGCGCGTCATTCACAAATAAACCCTGTTTAGCGCGTAGTGTTGCTGTGATTATTGTCTCACTTCCGGCCTATGCGTGTCGGCGAGCCTGCGGGACTAAGACAATTCAACCTAACGGATAAGGCCCATGCCGGCTATTTCCGCGAGATTGGCCCGGTGGCTGTGTTCCTCGATGGAACGGAGAATGTCGAGGGCTACGGCCAAAGCGCGGCGTCCGTCGGCCAGCGGTACCTCGGGCTGGCCGCGATGGTTAACCGAGTTAAGGAAGCTGACCAGTTCGGCGTGGAGCGGTTCTTCTTCGGTGATCTCCGGACGCGAGGGAACGATGTCAGGCATTACGAAGTCGCCCTGAGGCGATGCGTTTTCCGGCACGGGATTTACCGTGAGCGAAAAGGCGTCCTTGCGCGCGTAGTCGATGGAGAGGTACTGGTGCGGCTGGAAGAGGCGCAGTTTGCGCACGCGTTCGGTGCTGACGCGACTGGCGGTGAAGTTGGCGATGCAGCCGGATTCAAACTCCATGCGCACGTTGGCGATGTCCACCTTGCGCGTCAGTACCGGCAGACCGACGGCGCGAATTTCTTTTACGGGCGAGTTGACGAACGAGAGCACGACGTCAATGTCGTGAATCATCAGGTCAAGCACCACGTCCACATCGAGCGAGCGCGGCGTGAAGATGCTGAGGCGGTGCACCTCGAAAAACATTGGATGCGTGACGAGCGAGCGAGCAGCACGCACGCCGGGATTGAAGCGCTCGAGGTGTCCGACCTGGGCGATGCGTCCGGTGCGCTCGGCGATTCGCATCATCTGGTCAACCTCGGCGAGAGAGGGCGCGACCGGCTTCTCGATGAGCACATCGACGCCTGCTTCCATAAGCGGAGCGGCCGTCGCAAGGTGTGCGATGGTGGGCACGGCGACCGATGCGGCATCGACTTTTACGGTGTCCTGATTTTTCGCGCGCAGCAGATCGTCCACGCTGGCGAAGGCCTGTGCTCCGAATTCGGCGGCGACGGCGCGGGCGCGCTCGAGGTCGGCGTCGACGATGGCGGTGAGTTCGACATGGGTCTCGCCGTTGCTCCATTCCTGCTGGAGTTGATGATAGACGCGCGCGTGATTGCGTCCGAAGGAGCCTACGCCGATGACGGCGACGTGAATGGACTTAGGAACGGGTTGGGACAAAAGAGGCCTCTTTCGCGAACGTACATTTTCGCAGAATGACGGCTGCAAGCGGAAGCCTATACGGGATCAGCAACGATGGCGATATCGGCTTCGTCGGCGGCGCGGTAAACGGCATCTCCATCGAGGACGAGACAGCGCTGGGCATCGAGCGCGAGACAGCTTGCTCCGGCCTTCTTCATGTTCTCGATGGTGTGGAGTCCAATGACGGGCACATCGAAGCGCATGTCCTGATGCGGCTTGGCAACTTTTACAACCGTGAGTGCGCGACTGAGAGTAGAGGCCTCGCCAAGCAGCGAACCCATCAGTTCTCCGGCGCGAAGTATGGCGGCGTCAGTGCCTTCCATGGCCTCGATGGCGACACAGGCGGCTTCGGCAATCACGACAGTCTGGCCGATATCGAAGCGGGCGACGTGATGCGCGACCGCGCGTCCATAGGTGATATTCGTCTGCTCGGCGTCGGTCGGCTTGCGGCGCGTGAGAACTCCGGCGCGCGCCAGCAAGGGCTCAAGCAACTCGGTGGAGTTCATGAGATGAATGCCTTCGTCCTCCAGCACCTTGGCGACGGCGCCGATGAGCGAATCGGTATTGCGCGTGGTGAGCGCAAGCAAGAGTTTCGCGAGCTTCCAGTCGGGGCGGATGCTGCTGAATATCTGCTTGTGTTTGACCTGCCCGGCCATGACAGCCTGGGTGATGCCCGCTTGCTTGAAAGTATCGATGAGCTTGGAAAGCTCGCCGAGGGAAAGCCAGTGGACGGCTGCAGCGCCGTGGTGCTCGATCTCGGAAAAAGTCTCTTCCTTGATGGCAGCCACAACGACCTCGTATCCGCTGGCTCTTGCAGCGTCAATGACGAGGAAGGGAAAGCGTCCGTTGCCGGCGATGAGTCCAAGCTTTTTCATAAGGCAGTTGCCAGTTGTCGGTTGCCAGTTGCCAGTTAAAACCGTCAGCGCTTCAGAGAATTCATGAGGCCATTAAGAATACGACCTATTTCAGAGGTCAGATTGAGAATTGAGTCACAAGTCTCCTGAGTTGTGAATCGTCACCGCTGAGCCAGGATGATTTGCGTTTCAATCTCCAGTAATGACCCTCGCGCGTTACTTAAGAAATGCAGAAAATCAGGAGAGGTTCTTCTACCCTGACCTTCCGCAATGTTGCTTGGCACTGACGCGGCGGCACGGCGAAGTTGCGAAGTCAAACCGTACAATTCGCGCTGAGGAAACTCTTCTGTCGCTGCGTATACCTTGCTCCACCAATGTCATCGCTTTCTGCCACGCCAACAGATCTCTATAACTGGTTCCCATCAATGATCCTCGAAACTGGCAACTGACAACTGGCAACCGGCAACTGGCAACTGCCTTACTTCAACACTCCGCGCTCTGAGGTTTCGATAAACCTCACCAGCATTTCTACATCTTCGCCTAGATCGCCTTCGGAGCGAAGTCTGGCGAGGGCTTGGGAGGTATTGAGTTTTGAGGCTAGCAGGACGCGGAAGGCGTGTTGAATCTTCTTTACGCGTTCGGGCGAAAAGCCGCGGCGGGCGAGTCCGACGGCGTTGGCTCCGTAGGCGTGGACTTCGCGGGAGGCGCTGGTTTTTGCGAAGGGCATGACGTCCTGCGTAACGACGGTGCCACCGCCAATGTAGGCATGCGCTCCGATGCGGACGAACTGATGCACGGGACTGAGCGCGCCAACCACCGCCCATTCTTCGATATCGACATGTCCGGCGAGCGTTGCGGCATTGGCCATGATGACGTTGTTGCCGACGTGGCAATCGTGCGCGATGTGCGCATACGCCATGATGAGGCAGTTGCTGCCGACCGTGGTGAGGGCTCCGCCCTTCACCGTGCCGCGATGGATGGTCACGTATTCGCGAATCTGGTTGTGGTCGCCGATCTCCAGGCGCGTGGGTTCATTCTTAAAGGTGAGGTCTTGCGGCCCCACTCCGACCACGGCGAACGGGAAGATGCGATTATTGCTGCCGAGTTTTGTGGGGCCTTGCAGGGCGATATGCGAGATGAGTTCGTTGTTCTCGCCCATCTCGACGTCCGCGCCGACGACGCAGAACGGGCCAATGCGACAGGATGCCGGGACGTTTGCGCCCGGATCGACGACAGCGCTGGGATGTATGTTCATGCGCGTCCTTGTATAAAGTTGCAGAGTGCTGGGGCCGGAGCTACTTTTCTTCCGCTGGCCGTGTTACGAGTTGGCAGGTGATCACGGCTTCGCAAGCAAGCTTGCCATCGACGAAGGCCTGGCCTTTCATCTTGACGGCCGTCGAACGCCAGACGATGACTTCCACTTCCAGTCGAAGCTGGTCGCCGGGAACCACGGGCTTGCGAAACTTTGCGCGTTCGATGCCGGTGAAGACCATGAGCTTGCTGTGGCGGTCGGGAATTTCTGTCAGCAGAAGCGCGCCGCCGGCCTGGGCCATTGCTTCAATGATGAGCACGCCGGGCATGATGGGGAAGCCGGGAAAGTGTCCGTTGAAGTGCGGCTCATTTGCGGTTACGTTCTTGATGGCCACGATGCGCTTGCGCGGCGTGATCTCAATGACGCGGTCGATGAGCAGAAAGGGATAGCGATGCGGCAATATCTGCTGGATCGCGTTGATGTCGAGCACGGTTTGCTGGGCGGGGGTCTGCACCGCGTTGTTCACAGATTCACTCATTGTGGTCTCGTTGAAAGCAAAATTATACACTTGCGGGGCGACACAGACGCGCGCGGAATGAGCACAAAACGATGGTAAAACGCGGAACGACACTAGAAGAAAATGCTGCGACGGACCTGCTGCGAGCGCTTACCGCAGCTCAGGCGGAGATGATCGCGCTGACCAAGTCGCTGGTGCAACAGGAATCGCCGAGCCATGACCGCGAGGCCGTCAACGAACTGGTGTCGCTGATTGCGCCGCATTTCGAGCAGTTGGGTGGGCGGGTGCGGCGGCACAAGAATCGCGAGTTCGGCGATGTGCTGCAAATCGACTTCGCGGGCGCGTCGCGCAAAAAGCCGCTGATGCTGCTCGGCCATCTGGACACGGTGTATGAGGCGGGAACGCTTCGTACCATGCCAGTGGTGGAGAAGCGGGGAAAGCTCTACGGGCCGGGCGTTTTCGACATGAAGGCAGGCGTGGTGCAGATGCTGTTCGCCATCCGCGCGCTGCAACAGGTGCGGGGAGCGTTGCCGCGTCCGCTGATTGTTTTGCTCAATCCGGATGAAGAAGTGGGAAGCCGTGCATCGCGGGCGTTCACGGAAAAATTGGCGAAACGATGTGAAGCGGTGCTGGTCTTTGAGCCCCCAGCGGGCGCGCGAGGTGCTTGCAAAACGGCGCGCAAGGGAGTGGGCGGTTATCTTCTGCGAGTGGCCGGACGCGCGGCCCATGCGGGTCTCGACTTCGCAAAAGGGTCGAGTGCAATCGTCGAGCTGGCGCGGCAGATCGGCGAGATTGCGAAGTTCACGGACATCGAGCGCGGAGTGACCGTGAATCCCGGCGTGATTCGCGGGGGCACGCGGACGAACGTCATCGCCGAAACGGCGGAGTGTGAGATTGACGTTCGGGTGACGAGCGCGCGCGATACTCGCGAACTGGACAGGAAGTTTCATCGCCTGAAGGCGTTCGACAAGAATTGCCGGTTGGAGATCGCGGGAGGCGTGAATCGCGCCCCCTTCGAGCGGACGAAGGCCGTGGCAAATCTATTTGCCCAAGCAAAGGCGCTGGCTGCGGAGATTGGGTTCCCGCTCGACGAGGTTTCGGTGGGCGGAGGCTCGGACGGAAACTTCACGGCTGGCCTCGGTATTCCTACGCTGGACGGGCTTGGCGCGGTGGGTGATGGGGCGCACGCCGTCCATGAACACATTGTTTTGGGCGAAATGCCCAAGCGGGCTGCTTTGGCTGCGCGGTTGATCGAGACGATTTAGGCCACGTTCATGCTTTGACTCCCGGGCGTGAGTGACCTAGACTATGTGTATCGCCTCTTTTTGTAAGCTCAACCGCGGCTCGCGAGCACAAGCTCCAGCCACATTGGGCGGGCGTGATACGGAGGCCTCATGTTAGGCAAAATTGGACTGCCGGAGATTCTCATCATTCTGGCTATCGCGCTGCTCATTTTTGGACCGGGACGCCTGTCGGAGCTCGGCAAAGGACTGGGTGAAGGAATCAAGAATTTCAAGAATTCGGTGAAAGATCCCGACGGCAATCCGCCGGAAAAGAAGTAGCAGGCCGCCCGGCTCTCTGAGCGAAGCGCCACAGATTTATCAACGCCTCCATTGCGGAGGCGTTTGCTTTTTCCGCTACGCTATTCGCGTGCAGCATCCTTGATCATCGAGATCACAAGCTGCACCGGCAATCCCACCACGTTGGAATAATCGCCATTCACCTTCGGAATCCATTGCGCGGCGATGCCCTGGATGCCATACGCTCCGGCCTTGTCCATGGGCTCTCCGGTAGAAATGTAGAAGCGAATGTCGTCCTCGTTGAGCGGCGAGAAGATGACTTGGGTAGTGGAAGAGCGAACATCCGCGACGGGCTGGCCTTCGGAGCCGCTGCGAGCCAGGCAGACTCCGGTGGTGACCTCGTGCGCGCGTCCGCTGAGCAGGCGCAGCATACGCGCGGCGTCGGTTGCGTTGACCGGCTTTTCCAGTACCTGCTCGTCAACCACGACGATGGTGTCTGCTCCCAGCACCAGCGCGTCAGGGTTGCGCGCAAGGATGGTGAGCGCCTTTTCGCGGGCCAGACGTTGCGCGTATTCCGTTGGCGTTTCATGAGAAGCGCGTTCTTCGGGCACATGCGCGGGCTGCACCTCGAATGGGATGGCAGCATTGCGCAGCAATTCGGAACGGCGTGGCGACGCGGAAGCAAGAATAAGTCGAGGCAGTTTTGTCATGGGAAACGATTGTAACGGAGTGGCGTGCATACATCTTGTGGCAAGTGAAGGCCGTCTGAAAGAGGGTGGACATCGACCTACAAAGCACCTTGAATGGCGCCAGTGTGCGCGGTCAGGAAGTAGAGTTCCGCGTCTGGTCGCCTTCGGCAAAGCAATTCGAATTGCTGCTTTATCGCCGGGGACCAAGCGAACCCGAACGCATACAGATGCGTCGGTTAGGTTCGGCGGATTTCGGCTTGCCCGACCTTGAACTGACAGACACGGATACCTGGGCGGCAATGGGTATAGCAGCGCGCGCCGGCGACCGCTACGCTTACGTGGTGGACGGCAGCAAGCCTCTTCCCGATCCCGTTTCGCGACTGTTGCCGGAGGGCGTCCACGGGGTTACGGAGATCGCAGATCCCACCACCTTTCGCTGGAGCGATGTCCACTGGCGCGGACGCGACTTCCGCGAATTCGCACTTTACGAAATTCATATCGGCGCCTTCACGCAGGAGGGAACCTTTGATGCAGCGATCTTGCGCTTGCCCTATCTGAAAGATCTCGGAGTGACTGCCATCGAGGTCATGCCGGTGAATGCTTTTCCCGGCGAACACAACTGGGGATACGACGGCGTCGGCCTGTATGCAGTGCAGGCAAACTACGGTGGCCCAGAGGCATTCAAGCGCTTTGTGGATGCGGCGCACAATGCGGGACTCGCGGTCGTGCTCGACGTGGTCTATAACCATCTTGGCAATGAAGGCAATTACCTGCGCGGTTTTGGGCCGTACTTCACGTCGAAGCACCACACGCCGTGGGGCGAAGCCGTGAATTACGACGACGAAGGTTGCGATGGAGTGCGTCGATTCGTGGTGGATAACGCGCTCTACTGGCTGCGCGAATATCATCTCGACGGATTGCGACTGGACGCGGTGCATACGATAAAAGACGATTCGGAAACGCACATCGTCGCCGAGATACAGGAGCAGGCGGCGGCGTTTGCGAAGGAGTCGGGCAGAAGAATCAGCATCATGGCCGAGACGGATGAGAATGATCCTCGCTACGTGCTGCCGCCGGAAAAACATGGCTACGAATTGGCCGCCATTTGGAGCGACGATTTTCATCACGCCATGCACTCGTTCCTGACGGGCGAGAACAAAGGCTACTACCAGGACTACGGAAAGAAAGAGCAGATTGCGAAAGCGCTGAATGAGGGCTTCGTCTTTCAAGGCGAGTACTTCAAATATTGGAAGAATGTGCGCGGCGCGTCGTCCGAAGGGATGTCCGCCGAGTCGCACATCATCTGTTTGCAGAACCACGACCAGGTGGGGAACCGCGCGCTGGGCGAGCGAATGTCGATGCTCATGCCGCGCGGCGCACGCTTCCTGGCATCGGCGATCCTGCTGCTCGCGCCGCAGACGCCGCTGTTGTTCATGGGCGAGGAATACGACGAACCCGCGCCCTTCCAGTTTTTTACGGACTTTGAAGACGCGGGAATAAAGAAGGCGGTGAGCGAAGGGCGACGACAGGAGTTCGCAGCTTTTGGGTGGAAGGAAATTCCCGACCCGCAAGAGTCCGCAACCTTCGAACGCTCGCGACTGACGTGGAACCAGTCAAAGGAATCGCTGGAAATGTTGCAGTGGTATCGCACGCTGCTGCATTTGCGTCGTGAGTACATTACACATGGAGAGCGAAGGTGCCACGCCGAGTGGGTCGGCGAACGAACGCTGCGGATGCAGGTTCCGGCAGCGAATCCGAAGGTGACGGTGCTCGCGGCTTTTGCAGGCGAGGACGAAATGGAAGGGCCGGAAGGCGCGCGCGAAGTGTTGTCGCACAAGGAAGACGGGTATGCGGTGCGGGTGTTTGTAAGCCAGGTTTCCACGGCCTAGTTTCTCCTGCCTGCTGCCCCCGGCACACATGCTCCGCAGATGATAAAATCGGTGATTAGACTCCTGCGCATTGCGCCTCTGAGATACTCGACACATAAGCATGGACCGCGCCCTCATACGAAATTTCGCCATTATTGCCCATATCGACCACGGCAAAAGCACGCTTGCCGACCGCATGCTGGAGATCACTGGATCGCTGAGCGCGCGCGAGATGCAGGAGCAGGTGCTCGATGATATGGACCTGGAGCGCGAGCGCGGAATCACCATCAAAGCGCACGCCGTGCGCATGCTTTACAAGGCGCGGGACGGCGTTACCTATCAGCTCAACTTGATCGACACGCCGGGACATGTGGACTTCTCCTACGAAGTCTCTCGCGCGCTATCGTCTTGCGAAGGCGCACTGCTGGTGGTGGATGCGACCCAGGGAGTGGAAGCGCAGACGCTCGCCAATTCCTACCTCGCGATCAATCACGGTTTGGAGATCATCCCCGTCATTAACAAGGTCGATCTGCCAAGCGCGGACATCGAGCGTACGCGCGAGATGATCGAGAGTGCCGTCGGACTGGATGCTACCGACGCCGTTCCTATCAGCGCCAAGACCGGCATGGGCGTGGAAGATGTGCTGGAAGCCATCGTGCGCCGGGTTCCTCCGCCGAAGGGTGATCCAGACAATCCGCTACAGGCGTTGATCTTCGATTCATGGTTCGATCCCTATCGCGGCGTAGGCGTGTTGGCGCGCGTCTTCGAAGGCACGCTCTATAAGGGGCAGAAGATGCGTCTTTGGTCGCACGGAAAATCGTTCGACGTGGAGACCGTGGGCGTGCAATCGCCCAAGCCGGTGGAAGTGGACAAGCTTGAAGCCGGAGAAGTGGGCTTCATTTTTGCGAATCTGAAAAACGTCGCTGATACCAAGATTGGCGATACCATCACTGACGATTTGCGTCCTGCCAGCGAGGCTTTGCCCGGCTTTGAAGAACTGAAGCCGATGGTCTTTGCGGGTCTTTACACGGTGGATGCGCACGAGCACACGCTGTTGCGCGACGCGCTGGAAAAGCTGCGATTGAACGATGCGTCCTTTTTCTTCGAGCCGGAAAGCTCGGTCGCACTCGGCTTCGGATTCCGCTGCGGATTCCTTGGCCTGTTGCACATGGAGATCATTCAGGAACGCCTGGAGCGCGAATACAATCTCGACCTCATCGTCACAGCGCCGGGCGTGCGTTACAAGATCACGCTTACGGATGGCCAGGTGATCGAAGTGGACAATCCTTCGAAGTGGCCGGACCAGGGATTGATCGCGAAGATCCAGGAGCCTGTTATCAAGGCGATGATCCTTACCAGCGAAGAGTACGTTGGCAACATTCTGAAGTTGGTGGAAGAGAAGCGCGGCAAGCAGCAGAATTTTGAATATGTCGGCACGGCCCGCGTCATGCTGACCTACGAGCTTCCTCTGAATGAGATCGTGCTGGATTTCTACGACAAGCTGAAATCGGTTTCGCGCGGATACGCGTCGCTCGATTATCACCTTTGCGGCATGTGGGAGTCGCAGATGATCAAGCTGGAAATCCTGGTCGCGGGCGAGTCGGTGGACGCACTGTCCATCATCGTGCACAAGGATTCGGCCTACGAACGAGGACGTCTGTTGGTTTCCAAGATGCACGACCTGATTCCGCGGCAGATGTTCGAGATTCCCATTCAGGCAGCCATCGGAGCTAAAGTCATCGCACGCGAAACCGTCGGCGCGATCCGCAAGAACGTCATTGCCAAGTGCTATGGCGGTGACATCTCGCGCAAACGCAAGCTGCTGGAGAAACAAAAAGAAGGCAAGAAGCGCATGAAACGCATCGGGAAAGTGGACATTCCGCAAGAAGCCTTTCTTGCCGTTCTGCGGGTAAGTGAAGACAGTAATTAAGGTATCAATGGAGTTCCGCCCGGAACCCCGTTTCTCCCGCGACCTTAGTGGTGGATTTTGGCCCTAACCTGCTGAAAAACGGACGATTGCAGGTGACGCTTCTCTGTACGGAAGGTCACATCCCAAGGTGACATGTGTGCAAAACCCTGATGGCGGCGGTTGTCTGCCAGATAACAGGGCCATCGGTCAAGGATTTTTTTGTACCCTGTAAGTGCTTGAAATAAAGTAGCTTGAGTGCAGGCTAATTTCTTCTATCCAAGTCCTCCCTGGTCCGTCCCGAGCTGCTTTCGCAAAGTGCGGCTTCATCTTCCACAGTGTTTTCCACAGGATGGATTTTTTTGAAATCGCCACCTGCCACTCCGAATTCTAGGAGAGCCCTGTAAATCTGCGATGGCCGCCAGGAGCCCGTCGAGAAGGCAAATTATTGCATCGCTTTCAGGGCAAATCTGGATTAAATAATCCACTGTGCGGAATCATCCTTGCGTTGCTTGCAGGCCGCTGCGAGGGAGGCGGATTTCTCGTCCACCGCCGTCGCGGGACGGGTTTAGCGGAGAGAGAAGTTCACCGTGATCTGCGTTTCCACTTCAATGGGCATGCCATTAAGGATGTAAGGCCGGTAGCGCCATTGGCGGACAGCATCGATTGCCGCAGCCATCAGCATGGGAGGCCCGCTGTTGGCCTTCAGATTCACCAGGCGCCCTTCGCTATCGATAATGGCATGCAGCACCACCTGACCCTCTACGTGCGTGATTTTGGCGAGCTGCGGATAAACGGGCTCCACGCGTTTGACCAGGATTCCTTCCAGCACCACAGAAGGCCGAACGCTGCTTCGCACGGGAGTGAAGTCGGGCTTAGGTCCTGCTCTTGCAATCATCTGCTCGAACGCTCGATTGCGACGTTCATCGTTTCCCTGCAGGAAGCCGACGGTGCTTTGCGTATTCTGAGAAGCGAAAAATATAAACTGCAAAATGCGGGGACAAAACAGCGCGCTGCGGACGACAGGAATGAATGCGACAGAGCGCCGGCTCAAATGTCGTAGGGATTGCCGTGTGGAATCCGCATAACAAAGGGCCGCCTCGTTGGAGGCGGCCTTTACAGAGACTACATGGAACTACTTCTTGGGTGTGGTCGGCTTCGGAACCGCGGGAGCAGCTGGTTTCGGAGTGGTTGCCGCAGGACGCGTGTTGCTGGGAGCTGCGGGAGCGCCAGCAGCCTTCGGCTGCGCAGGTACACCGGACGAAGCGTTATAGGCTTCGACGATGGCCGGGGTGATATCGGTGGATTCGCCCGCCCAGAGTACCGGGCTGCCCTGACCAGAGATGTCAAGGATCACGGCGTATCCGTTGGCCTTGGCGTACTTGTCCACCGCTTCCATCATCTTCTGTCCGATGCGGTTCGCAATCTCGTTCTGCTGCCCCTGGACGTCGTTGTTGGCGTCTTCGTAGTTGCGCTGCAGAGTCTTTTTCTTGGTGTCGAGTTCACGAGCAAGCTGAGCGCGAGCCTCTTCGTTCAACTTATCGCTCTGGGTGTTGAGACGCTTAGTGAGTTCGTCGACATCTTTGTTGAGGTTTTCCAATTCAACGCGCTTAGGATCGAACTTTTTCTGTAACGACTGGAAGTCGCGCTGGCCTTCGTTGCTGGCAACGATGGCGCCTTGAATATTGATGATGCCGATTTTCCCCTGCCCTGCGGGGGCGGCTGCGGAGCCGGTCTGCGCAAAGGCGCTCAACGAAAGCACTAAGGCTAGAACCGGGATTAGACGAGCAAAGTTACGTGTCATTGAATTGTTGTGGCTCCTTGAAGCTTTGGGGATTCCTCAGAAACCTTTCAGTACCGGGGCGAGATGTGGAGGACCCACGCCTCTAAGCCCAATCGGAAAAATTTCAGCGGCTTGGAACATGAATTATAGAAGCTGGGCCTAGCCAAGGTCAAACAGAGCGACACCTGACAAGGCCCACAAATCCAGATTAATACCCTTCCAGCTAGAACGTCGTGCTGACCGTGAAGCGGAACGTTTTACGCGGTTCTCTCAAGCGATAGGCGGTGCCGTAGGTCGCCAGAACCTGCTGATAGGTGAAGTCGCCCGCACCGCCTTCGGGGAACATGGAGCGCGTCACGAAATTCGCCGGAGAAGCCGTGGTGTCCAGTCGCATCGGGTTGTACGCGTAATAGAAGCGGAACGGCGCATTCACGATGGGCATGATCACTTGCAGTTCAAGTCCGGTAGACATGCGCGGCACGTAGTTGGTGTGCGCGGAGGCGACGATGTTCTGTCCAACGTTGATGGTCTGTCCGCCGGAACAGGCAAAATTGGTGATTCCGGGGCAACCGAACGGCGTCTTATTAATGTCAGCGACTGCAGAGTTGGATAAACGCAGTTGCGACTCGCGCAAGATGAAGTTCATTCCGGTATCGACAAAGGCTGCCAGAGTCACGGGACCGGCGATCGGAATGCGGTATTCGATGTTCGAGATGAGCGATGTATCGCCGCCCGGGAAGATCAGTTGCTGCACAGGAACCGGAACGGTTATGGTGCCGCGCAGGGGATTCTGCGGATCGATTGGAACCAGGATGCCGGCACCGCTCTGCAAGGGAACATCGACGTGGCTGGTGATGAAAGCGATCGGCGAAATGGCGCGAATATCGAAGCCGCGCAGATCGCTGTCGCCGCCGACGAACATGCGTTCGAACGGAGGAGCCACGCTACCACCATAACCAGTGACGAAGGAACCCAGGAAGCGGATCCCCAGCGTCTGGTTTCCGGCCCTATTCAGCTTAAGTCCCTTCATCCCGTAAAACGTCTTGAATTCTGTCACAGGACGGATCATGCGGACGCTGCCACCCAGTCCGGCGATATCGGTGCTCACAAACAGGCTGTGGCCGCTGTGCGGATGCTGCGGGTTATCGATGGTGCTGAAGCTGAAGGAGGGAACGACCTTGCTGGTGATAACGCCCTTGAGCGCATCAGGACCCGAGACTCCGCGGAATGCCAGTGCCTCGAAATACTGTTGCGAAGCGGCGCTGAACGTCGTTACCGAAGAGCTATCCAGCGAATAGGTGATGCC
>JBBRZF010000047.1:0-20549 GCA_038236965.1 Terriglobales bacterium
ATCAGGTCGCCTTCGAATTTCTGGCGCACCAGCATGTAGTCGATGCCAGCCCAAGCCAGCATGATCAGGGCACCCTTCCATCCGATCTCGAAGGCCGCCGAGAGACCGAGCGCGGCGATGCCGTTGACATTGCGGTTCGCGCTGAAGGCGATGCGCGGCCATTCGCGGATGCCTACCTGTATCGCCAGATAGAGAATGAACGTGCCCGGAATGAGCGACTTCAACAAACTGCTCACACTGGTCAACGAAAAAAGTTGTTTGATCTTGTTCGCCGGACTCAGTCGTTCAAGTTTTGGCTGCAACGCTTCGGGCGCAATCACAATGCCACCCTGCGCCAGGGAGCTGGCAGTCGCCATGAACCACGCTGCCAACATGGCGGGTGCTGCCCAGCGCAAGGTAATGATCTCCGTCCAGCCGGCAACCGGGCTGGCAATCCTCATTTCGTTCACCGCTGCGTAGTTGAGCAGGGTGCGCATGTAGTCGCGCCAAGCCTCGACGGCCGCGCCGCCGCTCCATCCGATCAGCACGATGCCGGTCATCACCGCCAGCGCAGCGGGCAATTCGCGCGTGCGCGCAACCTGCCCCTGTTCGCGCGCTTTCTTGCGTCGCTGCGGTGTTGCCTGCTCGGATTTGTTGTCAGAGGACACTTTTCAATTCACCTGGCCAGATGCAAAAGCCGTTCTCCTGCCTGCAAACCATTTGCGAAGTAGCCTTCAAATAGCGTGGGCCACAACGCCAGCGAAGAGCCCAGCACGAAAAGCCCGACAACGTTCTTTACGGAAAGACCGATGAAAAGGATTGGCAGGTTCGGAGAAGCTTTTCCCACGAACGCAAGCGCGATGTCCACCAGAACGGTCGCGACCAGGACCGGCGCCGCTATCTCTAATCCCAGAAGCCAGAGGCTTCCAGCCGTGTGGAAAAGCTCCACGACCATGGGCCCGCGGATCGCGAGCGGCCCCGGAGGAAGGAAGTCGAAGCTCTGCGACACTGCGCGCAAAAGCCAGTGATGGACATTGAGTCGAAGGAAGATCAGCAACGCAAGCGTCTGGTGAAAGAGGGACAGGACCGGTGTATCGATCTGCGTCTGCGGATCCAGCACGGAGACTAGCGAATAGCCCATCTGCACGCCCAGGATGTGCCCAGCCAGTTGCGCGCCTTCGAAGACAAAGTTGGCAGACAGACCGACCAGCAGCCCAATCAGGAATTCTCCTCCGGCCACCTGCATCCACTGCATGGGACTGGCAATCTCGATGCGCGCTGCGTGCGAAGGATAGAGCGCCGCCGTCAGTGCCAACGACAGGCCGGCCTTCAGTCGCACAGGGATGCTGAGACTTCCAAGAAACGGCGCGAAGATCATCAAGCCGGATATACGCATCCCGACGAAAGCCACGCCACCCACGAGTTGTCCCAGATCAAGCACTGCACATCACCGGAGGTAAGGATGAAAGTCCATGAACAACTGCGTAGTGAACATGCCGAGCCGGCGCAACATCCAAGGCATCAGCAGGAAGATCGCAGCCGCCGTTCCCAGCAGACGCGGGACGGTGGCCACTGTTGATTCCTGCACAGACGTCAGCACTTGCACGATGCTGATCATCAGGCTGATGACCGTCGCGATGGCCAGCACCGGCAAGCCGATCAGCATTGCCGCTTGCAGCGTCTTGCGGCCGAGTTCGACGATGACTTCCGTAGGCATCAGGCAAAGCTCCGCATAATGGATCCAATGAGCAGGTTCCAGCCATCGACCATCACGAACAGCAGAAGTTTGATCGGTGTCGAAATCACCACCGGAGGCAGTTGCAACATCCCGATTGAAGTGGTGATGGAGGCGACAACCATGTCGACGACCAGGAAGGGAAGAAACAACACCGCCCCGATCTGGAAGCCGGCCTTCAATTCAGAAAGGATGTAAGCAGGCGCCACCACCCGCATCGACAGGTCTTCGGGCACGCGCGGTCGCGGTTCCTTGGCTAGCTCGACAAATAACGCGACGTCCTTCTCGCGCACGTAGCGCAGCATGAATTGCTTGACCGGCAAACTGCCGCGCTCCGCCGCCTGCATGGCCGTCAAATTTCCTTGTTGGAAGGGCACGATTGCCTGCTGCTGTATGGCCGCGCCTACGGGTTGCATCAGAAAGTAGGTCAACACCAGCGATAAGCCGATGAGCGTTTGATTACTGGGCGCACTCTGCGTTCCCAGGGCCTGCCGCAAAAAATGAAAGATCACCAGTAGCCGTACGAAGGGAGTCATGCACAACAGGATCGCCGGCAACAACGTGAGCAACGTGAGCAGTACCACGATTCCCCACGGCACCGTTCCCGATGTCCCCAGTCCACTCCACGCCAGGTTCTGAACGGGTGTGGCAGGTGCGCCCGTTGTTGCGACCGGACCGGCAAAGCTCATCGCGCTGAATGTCCAGATGAACAGCAACGGCCAACCCAGCGCGCGCAATCTCCTGAGCGTTGAGCTCACGGCCTCACTCTTTCATCGGCATCCGCGAGAGATACGGCAAAGCGCGTGTTCTGCTCAAGACTGCTCAACAACGACATAGACGGTCCCGAAGCGCCCACAAGAAAGCGCTGCTGCTCGAACTGCACCACGGCAATCAATCGCTTCTCGCCCAGCGAAACGGTTTCCAACACCTGCAGTCTGCGAACCGGGCGCGAGAGGGTCACCTTGCGCATCCAGCGCGCCATCGCCTTTCGCAATCTTTTCCACTGACGCGTCAACGGGCGTGCCGAATTCCTAGGCTGCGACTTTCGAGGCACTGGAACCTCTACGATGCGCGGTTTGTTTTTGCGAATACTCATGCCAACTCCGTGAGGCGTGCGGCAAGCCTCTCTCCCACTACCTCGAATTCTGTCCACGCGATCAGTTCACCATTCGCGCGCAGCGGTATATCACTGCTCTGGCTCCAGCAGGTGTCGATGATGTTTTCCGGTTCCAGTCGAAGCAGATCGCGCACCGTGAACGAGGGAATCGGCAACTCAAGCGCCAGTCCGCAAGGAAGCTCGACCAAAGCACCCCACTCGTCGGGGGCTCCCGGCAACAACGGCAACGAACCGGCCATCCCCGTCGGTGTCGCGTTTGCGGTGTCTTGGGCAGAGGGCGGCATGGTCAGCCTGCGTAAGTGCAATTCATGTGCCGGGAGTGAGCTGGGGGGAAAGAAATCCGCTTTGTGCGCCGAGTCAAAAAAACATTGCAGCGGAATGACTTAAGTATGTGGGCATCCGCGCCGAAGTTGAGACTGGGGCTGTGCGACGTCCACGGATCACGAACGTTGGTAAATCTTAATGAAGGACATCTTAGGAACGGCACCAGCAGGCGCCGTTCCTAACTTTCTTTTATCGTTTCAGGTTGATCGTTTCTTGCGTGATCTCGTCGAAGGTGGTGATGACGCGGGCGTTTGCCTGAAAGCCTCGTTGCGCCATGATGAGCTGCGCGAACTCCTTCGCGATATCCACATTCGACAGCTCAAGCGAACCGCCGGCCAGCATACCGCGTCCACCTGCTCCCGGAGTGCCTACACTCGGCTGTCCGGAGGAGAGGCTCGACTCAAAACTGTTGTGCCCTACTCGAGACAATCCCTGCGGATTGGCGAAGCTGGCCAATGCCAGTTGCGCCAATACCTGGGTTCCATTTGTGAACGAGCCCTGCACCATCCCGTTCGGACTGATTGAAAATTCCAGAAGAGAACCGCTGGCGGATCCGTCTTGGGAGGTCGAGGTGGTGTCGCTGGTAGCGGCCATTTGCGTCATCAGTCCGGCGCTGGTAGTGTCTCGCAGATTCCACGTGAAGGTGAGATCAGATGCGCCGTCGGCCAATTTCGCCGCTGTAAAACTTGGCGAAGTCAGTGGTGATGTGAGGTGACCGTTCCCATCAAAGTTCAAAGTGCCTGTTCCCAGTACGACGGCAGCCCCGGTTGCGCCTACGTCTGCTGCGGGAATGCTTGCTTCGTAAGACCATTGATTGCTGGTTGCATCCTTCGTGAACTTTATGCTGATGATGTGGCTTGAGCCGAGCGAATCATGCACCGTGATGTCGCTGCTGAATTCCGTGCCTACCGCCGAACTGGCGTCCAGGTTGCTCTTCATCGAAATGTTTTCAGTAGCGTGGGGAGCGCTGGGTTGGCCCCTTCCGACCTGGATAGGAACAAGTCCTGCGCCAGCATCGATGGTTCCATTGGTAGCTCCGTAACCCAGAACCTGGTATCCATCCGGGGTCATCAGGAAGCCGTCATTATCGACCGTGAAATTTCCTGCACGCGTGAATTGTCGCTGTCCATCGCGCTGAACGACGAAGAATCCTTCCCCGGAAATGGCGACGTCCGTAGGCACGCCGCTCGATTCAACGTTGCCGCCCGTGAACACCGTAGAGACGGACCCGACCGTCGCGCCAGCGCCGATCTGAATCGCATCGCCAGATCCTGTCGTACCGATGGTCTGATAAAACAGGTCGCGGAATGTCGCGCGCGTCTGCTTGTAGCCGACCGTGTTGAGGTTCGCAAGATTGTTGGCGATAGCCGATAAAGCGGTGGAGCTAGCTGTCAGTCCAGAAAGAGGAATAGAAAATACCGGCATAAGGACCTCCTGTTACGCAACTGCTTTGGTGGATGGAGCGCTCGTGGTCGAGTCCTGCAGTATCTGGCGGATCTGCATCAGTTGTCCCAGGGTGTTGAACTGCACCAGTTGTCCGACGAAGGCCGTCGGGTCCATGGGGGAAAGTGGATCTTGCGACTTCAGCTGCGCGGTCAGCAGGCTGATAAAAAGGTCTTGTGAATTATCGCCGCCCATGGCGTCAGTTCCCGATGAGTTGGAAGACGCGTTCGGCGCGACGTGCGAAGCGAAATTCGGTGTGATCTGCATCATAAGCTCCTAGGCGCGGACGCTAAGTCCGCCGAAATATCGCGATTCGTTCGCGGCACCCATCCAATGCGGGGCTTGCCTGCTCGGCTCGTCCTCGGTGTCGGAATAAATCGCTGGCAGTGGGTAGCCAGGTGCTCCATTCTGATTTCGTTGCTGCTGAGCGTTTCTGCCATGGTCGCCCTGTGCGCTTGCGCCACTGGTATTCACGGAAGCGCTGCTCAGGTCGAGATGATTCTTCTCCAGCGCGCGCTGGAGCGATGGCAATTCCGCGCTGATCAACGCCCCCAGTTCTGACCGTTCCACTCCAAAACTGGCGGAGACGTGCGCGTTCTGCAGAACGGTCCTCACCTGTACGTGCCCCATGTCGGTGTTGATCCCTACCTGCATCTCGGCACGTCCCAGATGTTCGAGGATTCGCGCCGACTGGATCACCTCACGAATCTGCGAAACATCCACACCAGTTGAAGCCATCACGATTGCGTCCGCTGGAACATCTTTGCTGCTCGCTGCAACTGTCATTCCCGTGGATTCGTGGCGTTGCGCATTCGCACTCGCCGAAGTCAGGAGAATCGCCGGAGTTACAGGCGTCGTCTCCCGAGCCATCGGGTCGATGACCACAGCCTGCGGCACAGAGGAGGTTGCAAGTTCGGAGCTGCTTGCCCGCGCAACTGTAGTTTCCTCTGAAGTTTGGATCGCTTCCGGAGAGGCTTTGGCGATTTCTGCCGGAATGGCAAGAGTTTTTCGTTCCGCCATCTGTTTGGCTGCTGCCTTGGGTCGCGCGTCGGGAAGTTCCGGATGCTTATCGCGCGCCATGAGCTCTATCTGGGGATTGACGTGTTTGGCCGTTTCTTCTCCTTGGCTGTGGAGATTGGCCGGCGATTCCACGATTCCTTCTAGCGATCTCGAGTCCGGCTTCTTGGCGACGATTTCTCCGGCACCGGTCGGATAGAGGTTTGCAGAAAGGTTTGGTCGGGTCACCACACTCGTGCCCGGCGCGACTGGCAACTTGGCGTTGGACAATGTTCTGACACGATCGTGTGTTGATGGAACGTCGGACGTGCAGAAAGAGATGCCGTCTGCTTCGACTGTAGTCGCGGCTTGCTCGTTCGGGAGAGGCGTTCCGGATTCAGGTGAGGTTTTCACGGCACCGACGGGATTCTGCAAAATCTCGGGAGTCAGACGAGTCGCATCGTCATCGCCCTGACTCTTCGCGATGAGATTTGTCTCTGGCAGGATTTCTTGCAACTCTTTCGATACCGAAGCGACTGCGGACACCATCTCCGCAGCATCGGGCGTCGCCGCGTTTGAGATATTGGTTTCTTTAGGGTTCTTCCCAAAAACTGGTAAAACCTCAACTGCGGCTATCCTGGATTGCGGCTCAAACTTCGCGTGCACCTCTTGACCGCCAGGGACTTCGTTGCTGACGAATACCGGCGGCATGAGAGCGATTGTTTGTTGCGGGGCGCCAAGCGCGGTCAGTACCGCTTCGACCTCGGCAGAAGGATCGTCCTGCGAAGTTTTATCGGCTGCTCTTACAGGCCTTGTCATCACTGCGACGTTTGCGGCACTCGCCGTAGCACTTTGTGAGGTTGCCGCATCGCCAGGCTTCTCCAAGGTCATCGCTGTGTCTAGCGCTTCAGCGAACGGCGCCTCCGGGTTTTTCGCAGCACTGGTTGCGCCCAGTGAATCCGCGTCGATAGCATTTCCGATTTGTACTGGATTGACCATTGCACCCTCGACAAGTGCATTTCAGCCGCCAAATCCACCAAGTTGCGATTGCTCTTCCTGGGACTCCTGAATTCAAGTACTTAGATTTTGTGCCGATGGGATGGATGGTTGGAAGATGAGCCGGCAGTGTGACTTCTCGGCAGAGTTTGCCTACTTAGGTGGGCAAGGACTGCCCGATTGACGGAAAGCCCGGCCAAGGAGAAAAAGATCGTCTGCAGAATTTTGCTCCCGTCGTGACAGTTCCATCCTCCAAACCTGGAGCGCGGCCTCGCGCAGGCTTTCCAACGATTCCCGCTCTTGCCGGGCAAGCAGGTAAACACCCCGCGCCTGTTCGCAGAGCCGTTCGCATTCGGCCAGTTCGCCGACAAGCCGCTGCCGTATGCTCTCGACATTATGTTCGCAATCGCTCGCGAACCGCAGCTCGGAGCTCGACGCGTTCACCATGCTGACAAGCGCGCGCTGGTCACGGCATTGGAGTTCCACAGCGGCTGCTTTGCGCGCGCGGTCTCGCGCCGAGTTTACCGCGCTCGTCGCAGCTTGCAGCCCGAGCCAAGCCCGGTCCTCGATGCCAATACGAAAACGCAGCAGGGATTGCAGTGCAAAATGGAATGTCATTGACTTGGTAATGCGAGGAATCGTTCAACCGTGGTCTCGAAGCTAATGCTCTCCGACGATGCTTGCCGAACGAACTCCATCAGTTGCGGGATGATTTTCAGCGCGCGGTCAAGTTCCGCATCCGTACCCTTTTGATAGGCACCGATTCTCACCAGATCCTCCGAGCGAGTGTAGAGGGCCAGCAGGGAACGGAGTTCGCCGATCTTTTTTCTGTGCTCGCTCGAACAGATGGCCGGCATCAAACGGCTCAGGCTATCGAGCAAAGAAATGGGCGGGTAATGGTTCTGTGCAGCCAGGCGGCGATCCAGCACGATGTGTCCGTCCAGCAACGAGCGCACGGCGTCCACCAGCGGATCCTGCTGGTCGTCGCCTTCCATCAAGACCGTGTAAAAGGCCGTGATACTGCCGTTGCCGAAATTTCCAGCTCGCTCCACCAATTGCGCGAGTTTGCTGAAACACGAGGGCGTGTATCCGCGTGACGTTGGCGGCTCTCCAGCCGCCAATCCGATCTCGCGCTGCGCCATGGCAAATCTCGTCAGGGAATCGAGCACCAGCAAAACATGTTGTCCCTTTGCGCAGAAATGCTCGGCGATAGCGGTCGCCGTCAGCGCCGCACGTATGCGCAATAAAGGCGATTGATCGGAAGTGGATACCACGACAACCGAACGCTGGCGGCCCTCTTCCCCCAATGCGTCTTCCAGAAACTCCCCCACCTCTCGACCGCGCTCTCCCACCAGCGCAAGCACCGTCAGATCTGCTTGCGTGCCCCGCGTCATCATGCCGATAAGGGTGCTTTTACCGACTCCACTGCCTCCGAAGATGCCAAGACGCTGTCCCCGTCCGCAAGTGAGAAACGAATCGATCGCAGTGATGCCACAACCGAGGGGTTCATGTATAAGGGAGCGCTCCAACGGATGCGGTGCCGGTGTGTTGATGCTTCGTCGTTCGCGAGTGCGGCACGTACCCATGCCGTCTATGGGCGTGCCCGTCGCATCCAGCACGCGTCCCAATAAATGATCTCCCACGGCGACCGAAGGTCGTTGTCCCCAGGTCTCAATACGGTCGCCGTAACGCAGTCCGTTGGGCCGGTCCAGCGGCATCGAGAGCACCGTCGAACCTTTGAATCCGACGATCTCTCCCGGGTACCTGCCACCATCGCAGATAACCTCACAGCTATCTCCGATGGAGCAGATAGGTCCTTCTGATTGCACCATGCAGTCCACTGTTTGCACGATGCGCCCCGTCCAGCGCGGATGTGCAACGCTTTCCAAGCGTCCCGTATAAGCTCGCAGAAGATTAGGTGCATCGTTCATTGCACCGCCTGCGCCCGCTCAGGCCCAACGGCCATCAGGTCGACAAAGGCGCGCTCGATCTCCTCCATGTGCAAATCGAATCCGATCTCCGAAGTCCCCAACACGGTCTGCAATACGCACCGGTTGCTTGACAGCGAAGCGTCTGCGACAACCTCGGGCGAGATCCGCGAATTCGCGGAGGTCGCAAAATGAGAGCGCCAATCCTGTGCATGCGCCGGATGCACACGCAAGACGACCTTGGTTCCCTGTTCGACCTTCTGCATCGTGGCTCGCACGACGGAAGATAAAACCAATGGGTCGCACTGCGATTCCCGGTTCAGCACCTTGCGCGCGATTGCCAACGCAAGTTGCACTACCTCGGCCTCGACGCGATCGAAATAAACGGTCCGCTCTTCCCGGAAGGCGCGCAGCGCGATCGCCATTTCCTCGCGAGCGCTTTGCATCTCTTCTTCAAAGACCCCGCGCGCGCGCAGTTCTCCTTCACGAATGCCTTCCTCGTGCAACTTGCGTTCCCGGGTTGCTATCTCCGACTCCAGCGTCTCCACAGCGGATGGGATCACTTTCATCCACGCTCTCGCCACAGACGGCGACGCCGGCCCGCTCACCAGCAAGGGATACTCGAAGACAGTTGCTTCCGGTTTCACGGACGAATGCCAGGACGCAACTACTTCAGACGACGAACTCATCTTCTCCCTCCGTCTTCAGCACGATCTTTCCCTCTGCTTCCAGTTTGCGCGTCACCGCTACCGCTTCCTGTTGTGCTTTTTGCACGTCCTTGGAACGCACTGGCCCCAGGACTTCCATGTCTTCCTTTAACATCTCCACCGCGCGCGACGACATGCACTTGAAGATATGGTTCTTCAATTCCTCGCTCGCGCCCTTCAAGGCCAATGCCAACGTCTTCTTGTCGATCTGCGCAAGTACTTCGCGGATGCCGACTTCTGGCAGTCCCATTAAGTCATCGAACGTGAACATCAAGTTTCGTATCCCCATCGCCAGCTTTGGATCATCGCGCTCGATCATCTCCAGAATCACTTTGCCAGAGGAAGGGTCAAGACGGTTCAACAATTCGGCTACACCCTTGAAACCCGCGTATGCCCTTCGGCTTTGTTCTCCAAGGCTTTGCAGGCGCTTGTGCAGCACCACAGAAACTTTTTGCGCCATCTCGGGAGAAAATTGCCGCAATTGCGCCAACCGTTTCACAGATTCAGCGCGAAGTTGTTCGGGTAATTTCATCAAAAGGGAGGAGGCCTGCTTGGCTTCCAGGTGGGCAAGGATCAGCGCGACCGTCTGCGGATGTTCGCCTTCGAGGAACTTGGCCAGCTGTTGCGGATCTGCTTTTTGCAGCGAATCGAGTTTGCTGGCGCTCAACTCCTGCGCCCGCACAACCTGGTCGAGCAGCGATTTCGCGCCCTCTTCTCCGAATGCTTTGACCAGGAGTTTCGTCGCGTAATCCGTGCCGCCATGCGCCAGATATTCCTGGGTCAGTGTCAGGCCGTGGTACTCCTCCAGCACAAAGGTTGCGACATCCGGCGAAAGGGAATCCATCTCTGCGATCTCTTGTGTGATTCGCTGGACTTCTTTTTCGGTTAGATTCTTGTAGATGTTGCTGGCCGACTCTTCTCCCAGGAGTACGAGAAGAATGGCAGCCTTTTTTGCGCCTGACATGCTCTGGAGGGCGGGAGACATCAGTTAGTTCCCCCTTCTCGGATCCAGTTTTGCAGCAACCGACTGGTCGCGGCCGGATCGTTCTTCACCTTCTCCACCAGATTGCGCTTCAGCGCGGCGGCCTTTTGCAGTTCGGGAGTGGGTTCGTTGTCGATCAGCATCTCCGGTTGTTCGGCACGAGTCAATGGTTTAGCCGGCTTGCTGCTCAACGGCAACTGCTTCATTGTCAGCACGATCTGTTGCTTCACTGGACGCAGTATCAACAGGTAAACAAAAAGAAAGAGCAGGCCAACCACCGCATATCGGACTGCGCTCGACCACTCCACCAGGTACGTTCGAACCTTCTGCAGTTTCGTCGCGGGCTGCGGGGCTTCCGATAGAGTATTTTGGAAGCCGATATTCTGCACCGACAGGATGTCGCCGCGCGCCGCGTCATATCCAATCGCCGCCTTGGCTAGCTCTTCGATCTGCTTCATCTCCTCAGTCGCTCTCTTCCGGCGCGTCTCCGTTCGCTTCCCGTTCTCTATTTTCTGGTCGTAGGCGTCATCCACCAGAAGGGCGGTCGCGATCCGCTTCAATCGCCCCGCCGGATTCATGGTGTGACGAATCACTCGATTCACTCCGTAGGTCCCATTCTCTGTTTTGCTGGATTGCGATGCGTCTCCCTGGGGCATGTTCTTCGTACCCGTCGCGTTGGGAACGTTGCTGCTGGTGCCTGGAACGCCACTTGCCAACGCCCCTCCGGAGCGCTCCTCGGACCGCTGCATCGTCAAGGGAACGGAGGTATTCGGATCGTAGGTCTCCTGGTTCTCTTCGCTCGAACTCAGGTCGTATTCCAGTTTCACGGTGGCGCGCAGCCGCTGTTCGCCTACAACGGGCTCCAACGTTTTGATGAGGTGCGCGGCAAGCTGCTCGTCCAGACCCATGCCGGTTCCCGAGCCTGTCACCGGAGTGTTCATGGGACGATTCGAGTCTGCGTCCACCACCGTCACATTCTCCGGTCGCAGTTTGTCTACGCTGCTGGCTACCAGACGGGTAATCGCCTGTTGCGTCTGCTCCGGCAACCGGCCTCCGCGGACTTTCAGGATCACCGCAGCCTTGCTCTCATGTTCGCGTTCCGAGAAGATCGAATCTGCTGGTAACACCAGGTGAACGCGCACCTCCTCCACATCGTTCAGCGTCTGGATGGTGTGTTCCAATTCGCCTTCGAGCGCGCGCTGGTAGTTCACCTTTTCGCTGAAGTCGCTTCCGCCCCAGTTGGGTTTATCGAACAGTTCGAAACCGAGGCGACCTGTGCGCGGCATGCCTTGCGAGGCGATCTCCAGTCGGCTGGTGTCCAACTGATCGGCGGGAACGCTCACGCTGGCGCCGTCGGCCGAGATCTCGTACTGGATGTTCTTCGCCGCCAGTCGCGATCCCAACGCTTGCGCCTCGGTGGCCGTCATTCCTGAATACAGAGGCTTCATGTCGGGCTTGCCAACGAATCTCACAAAGACGAAGAGAGTCAGCGCGACGGCCAAGGCGCCCGCTCCCAGCATGATGCGCTGGCGCGTGCTTAGCCCCTGAACCAGTGCTCCGACTTGCCCGCACGCTCCGCCCAATGACGTTGAGGAATCCACCACTTACTCCAAGTGTTAGAACTGCATGCGTGAGACTTCCTGGTATGCGTTCACGATCTTGTTGCGCACCTGCATCATCAACTGGAACGAGAGGTCGGCCTGCTCTACCGCCAACATCGCGCTGTGCACGTCCTGCCCACTGCCTTCCAGCAATGAGCTCACCTTCACCTGCGCAGAACTCTGCATTTGTTCGACATCGCTCATCGCGCCCTTGAGCGTGTCCATGAAGCCGGATTCTTTTGTCCCGGCCTTTCCTACCCGGTTACCGATACCGGTATCCATCTCGGCGGGAAGTATTCTGATCGCGCTGACACCGTTCATGGTCTGCACCCTTGTCCTATCTATCGCAACAGGTCGATCGATTGCTGGATCATCTGTTTCGAAGCATTCACCGCCGCCGCGTTCATCTGGTACGAACGCACGGCACCCATCAAATCCACCATCTCCGTCACCGGATTGATGTTGGGATAGGAAACATATCCCCGCTCGTCGGCATCCGGGTGCGAGGGTTCAAAGCGTTCGATCGCCGGCGCCGGATCATCGAGCACCTCGGCTATTTTCACTCCCTGCCCTCCGCCTGCATGAGCGGAGACCAGTGTGAACGGCGAGGTCTGGGTCGATTGCGCGGCGAAGACAACTTGCTTGCGACGATAGGGACCGCCCTCGGCGGTCTGCGTCGTTTCGGCGTTGGCCATGTTGGCCGTCACAACTTCGGCTCGTTGTCTCTGTGCCGTCAAGGCGGATGCGCTGATACCAAGAACTCCGAATAGATTCATCTGGCTCCCTCACTGATCGCCGACTGTATGCGGCGGATTTCGCTGCGCAGCAGCGCTACGCCCGCGCGGAATTGCAACTGGTTCTGCGCCAGCACAAGACTTTCGCGGTCGAGGCTGACGTTGTTGCCGTCCGGCCTTTCGATCAGTCCCGGCACGTCCTTTTTCACCGGTCCCGTCGCCTGGCCTTCTTCGTTGTAGGCGCGTTGCAATTCAGAACGAAAATCGATGTCCACAGTCCGATAGTTCGGCGTATCTACATTCGCCATGTTGCCGGCGATCACGCCGTGACGGAACGCCGTCACATCCAGAAAGTGTCCCAACATCTTCATCATCGGTGTATCGATCATGCTCATGCGTAACTCCTTGGAGGCAGTTGGTAATCGCGAATCTTGTTGCGTATGGTGCGCAGACTGATGCCCAGCATCTCGGCGGCTCGCGTACGATTGCCGTCGGTCGCCACCAGGGTCAGTTCCAGCAGCTTGCGCTCGGCGTCGCGCATCGACAGTCCTGCTCCCATCATTTCCGGGGACGTGGTTTTAGCCCGCGCATGGAAGTCGAGGAACTCGACGCCGATCTCCTTGCCCCGGCACAGGGCAGCCACGCGACGCATGAAGTTGACAAGCTCGCGAACATTACCCGGCCACGAATGCCGTTGGAGACCGGTTACGAATCCTGCACTCATGTTCGGCACCGGAGGCGCGGCAAAACTCTGTAGAAAGTGTGCCGCCAGTTCCGCAACATCTTCGCGACGTTCGCGCAGCGGCGGCAGCGACAAGGGAATCACGTTCAACCGGTAAAACAAATCCGAACGGAAGCTGCCTGTTTCCACCAACTGCTCCAGCGACCGATTGGTGGTGGCAATGATGCGGACGTCGACCTTCAACGGACGCGCATCTCCGAGCCGATCCACCTCGCGCTCCTGAAGCACGCGCAGAAGCTTGGGCTGCAGCGATAAAGGCATCTCACCTATCTCGTCCAGTAGCAGCGTGCCTTTGTTCGCCATCTCAAACTTGCCCGGCCTGGTTCCTATGGCCCCTGTAAACGCGCCGCGCACATGGCCAAACAGTTCGCTCTCCAGAAGGCTCTCCGGAAACGCAGCACAGTTGACGGCGACGAACGGCGCCGAGTGTCTCGAACTCTCATCGTGGATCAGGCGGGCGAGAAGCTCTTTGCCGGTTCCGCTTTCGGCTTCGATCAATACATCCGCGCCCGAAGTCGCAGCTTGCCGCGCGCGCGCCAGCACCTCGAGTAGAACAGGCGCTGAACCCAGCAGCTTCGGTTGCTTCGAAATGTGTGGGGGTGCGGCAGCGGCAGTCGCGCTTGCGCGTTGCATCACTCGCTCTACCGCCATCCGCAGTTGTTCGAATGCGACCGGCTTTACCAGGTAATCACATGCTCCGCCCTGCATCGCCTGCACGGCATGGGGCACGTTGCCAAAGGCGGTCAGGATGATCACCGCCGTCTCCGGCCACTTTTGACGAACCTGCTGCATTACCTGCAGACCGTCCCCATCGGGCATGCGCACATCGGTGACCACCAACGGGAAGCGCTCCCGCTCGAGATGTTGCAGCGCGTCTGCGACTCCGTAAGCGCTTTGCACTTCCCACCCTTGCTTGCGAAAGCTTGCCTGCAAGGCGCTGCGCATCGCCGCATCATCGTCGACCACGAGCACGCGCCGTTCCTTATAGAATGGTCCGTTCATAGAGACCGAAGCCTCACGCACATCGTGGTACCGTGTCCCAATTCGCTTTGCACGCGGATCGAGCCACTGTGCTGTTCGACGATCCGCCTGCAGACGGCGAGTCCCAGGCCCGAGCTCTCCGGGTGGCCGGAAAATCCCTGCTCAAATATCCGCTCGAACAATCCGGAGGCAATGCCTGTCCCGCTATCGGCGATCGAAATCTCCACCCATTCGCCGCAATGCTTCCAGCCAATCGAAATTGTGCCGCCCTGCGGCATGGCTTTCAGAGCATTCAGTCCAAGATTCAGCAACACCTGCTGCAGACCGTTCGGGTCGCCCAGAATATTGAGCGGAATATCGATGTCTTGCGGCGGATCCAGTTCGAGAAATACATTCTGCCGCTCGGCCATCGGACGCAGGAATCCCGAGAAGCCGCGCAGCAGTTCGCTCACTTCGATTTCCCTCAAGTCGGACGAAGGCAGGTGCCGCGAATGGAAGACATTGTTCACCGTCGCTGCCAGAATCCGGATGCCCGACTGGATTTGTTCCGCCCACTCGCGTGTCTCCCGGGTCAGTTCCGGGGCCCCGGCCGCCAGCGTTGAGAAAAGCTCCAAGCTGCCCAAGGGATTTCGCACCTCATGTGCCAGGACGCTCGAAACCTCGGCGAGTGCCTCGAGTCGGAGATGATTCGCGCGCTCAATTTCCAACTCGCGCGATTTGCCGTCCAATTCCTCGCGCAATTGCCTTACCTCGACTTGCAGCAATCCGTACGAGCGACCGAGAGAATCTGCGGCGTCATTGAAGACCGCGAACGCCGAGGCCAGTTCGTCGTCTGGGACGCGCTGCCCTGTCGCCGCGCATGCTATCGGTAGCCCGGCGGCTTCCATTCGAATTTTGCTATCCGGCAACATCTGCCTAGTTCCATGCATAGCTGAGGCCAGTCGGGGCGGCAAAGGGTTAAAACAATTTCATGATTCAGTTTGCTTGCGAGCGTACACGGCCCAGTTGCGGGATAAGCAGATGTTCGCTGGTGATACGCACCCCGCCATCGGCTAAAATGCAGGCGCGCTCGATCACATGCCTTAGCTCTCGCACATTGCCGGGCCAGTGATGCTGCCGCAGCAGATTCAATGCGTCCGTTGAAAATTCCGCGGCTTGACGGCTGAATTTCCGCAGAAAGAAAGCCGCCAGCAAAGGAAGATCGCCATCCCGTTCGCGCAAGGCCGGAAGTTCGATCGGAAAAACCGACAGACGGTAGTAGAGGTCTTCGCGGAAAAGGCCTGCCGAGATTTTGCGCAACAGTTCGGCATTGGTAGCCGCTATTACGCGCACGTCCACCTTGAAAGTGTCAGAGCTGCCCAGCCGCTGCACTTCACCGTTCTCCAAGAAGCGAAGCAGCTTTGCCTGCACGCCCAACGGCATTTCCCCGATCTCGTCGAGGAACAGCGTGCCCGACTGCGCCGCGTGTATGCGCCCCACGCGCGCCTGCACGGCACCTGTGAACGCTCCTCGCGTGTAGCCGAACAGCTCCGCTTCCAGCAGCGTATCCGGGATGGCAGCACAGTTCACGGTGACGAATGGGCGCTGTGTGCGCGAACTTAAAAGGTGCAGGGCTTCGGCAACGAGCTCCTTGCCGGTACCGGTTTCACCCGTGAGTAACACGGTCGTGTCACGCTGCGCCACTAGACGCGTCATGCGATAGACGTGGGCCAGAGAGGCGGATCTTCCCACCATGTTGGGAAGCGCCTCCACATCTTCAATTTGTATTTGCGACGGTTCCTTGGTTCGCGTCGCCACCTCGGGCAGCGGTGCGCCTTCCTGCAGAGCAGCGAATACCTGCGCCGCGATCGGCGAGGATTCCGCCGGGAGCAAGGGGCGTCCCGTGTCGGCTTCCAGCATCAGGACTTCGGTTGTGGGATAGCGCGCTTCCACTAGTTCGACCAACTCGTCCGTATTCAGGTCGGGAAGCCGATGATCCAGCAGCAGCAATCTGCAAGGACGGCACTCCAGTTGGTAGAGAGCGTCAGCGCCGCCGCGAGCCTCATGCGCCGACAACCTTCCGATCAGGAGACTCTCTAAAATATGTTTGCGAAGGAAGTCGTTCGAACTCGCTACCAGGACGGACGCCGCAGGAAAGAAACTCGGAACGGTTGACATGACTCCACCGTTATACCGAGCTAATCTTAAGAGCCCATTAGGAGGGCATTAGAAGTTACTTATTTATTAAAGTTTTTTCCGGAACTGCCGACAAGGTTTTTTCCCCGACGCACAACGGAAGCCGTGCGTCGATCCATCCCGCTCCATTCTCCAAGCGGCACTCCAGCTCTCCAGAGGCAGCGCGAAACATTTTGCTCGCGATCTGCAGCGCTTGACTCGCGGCGCCGAATCCATCTGCCTGCATCCCACGGATGCTTACCGTCGCGCACGCACCTGCAGGACTGGCCGACACTTTCAGTGTGCCTTGCTCACGCACTCCGCTAAACGATTCGTTCATCAGCAGGAACAACGCTTGTTCCAACTTCGCCGCGTCGGCAAACACTTCCATACGGGAGTCAATACATGTCTCCAGCCGAATCCCTCCGGCCTCTGCAACGGGAGCCAGTTCGTCGACCACCTTTTGCAACAGGCTTCCAACCTCCATCTTTATTGGCTCGCCCGGGTCTTCCGCGTAGGCGGATTCTCGCAGGAAGGTAGTGGTCGAGATCAATCGCCGGGTAGCCGCCAAGGCTTCTGCCACGGTCGTTCTGCAGGCTGGATCGTCTTTCATCAACGCCAGTTCCAACGAAAGGTGCAGCGCAGTCAGAGGCTGTGCCAGCGTGTGAAACGTGTCAGAGATGAATCTACGGCGCCAATCATCTCTTGCTACCGGCTCGGTCATGCGTGTCCGCCGTCGATGCGCATCTCGTATCCGACTCCTCGCACCGTATGGATCAGCTTCGGGCCGAAGCCTTCATCCACCTTCTTGCGCAGATAATTGATATACACATCCACCACGTTGGTCGCCGTATCGAAGGAGATGTTCCACACATGCTCAATGATCATGGAGCGGGTGATACGTCGGCCGGCGTTGCGCATCAGGTACTCGAGCAGGGCGAACTCTTTCGAGGTCAGCTCGATGCGTTTTCCGCTTCGCTCCACCCTGCGCTCGATGCGATCCAACGCCAGGTCGCCGAGTTTCAGCACGGAATCGGCCGTGGTGCGGCCTCGCCGCAACAGCGCGCGGATCCGCGCCGACAACTCGGTGAAAGAGAATGGCTTGTTCAGGCAGTCGTCGGCGCCGACATCCAACGCTTGTACGCGGTCTTCCACCCGGCTGCGCGCCGTCAACACCAAAACCGGCATATCGGGTTTCAGTGGACGAATCGCTTTCAGCACCCCGATCCCGTCCAGTTTCGGCAGGTTCAGATCCAGCACCACCAGGTCATATTCGTAATCCAGGGCCAGAGTGCGCGCTTGTTCTCCATCGGCGGCGACATCCACCGCGTAGTGTTCCGCCTCCAAGCCCTTTCGCACAAAACCCGCCAGCGGCGCGTCGTCTTCTACAACCAGTATCCTCATCGCGATCCTCGCTTAAGACAATCGAACTACATGACCAAGAACTTTTGCTTCTGCGCAACATTTGTGCCGCGGAATAGATGGTGCAATTGTTCTATGAGCTCCTGCATGCGAAATGGTTTTTGCAGGAACGGACATTCGACTCCCAGTATCCGTCGCGAGATCAGGTTGCTTTGGCTATAGCCGGACATATAGAGCATCCGCACCCCGGGAAACTTGGAAGAAAAATATCCCGCAAGGTCCTGGCCATTGATCCCGGGCAGCACCACGTCGCTGAGCACCACTTCGACGGGTTTCTCCGTCGCCTCGCAAAGACGGATCGCCTCTTCGCCGCTCTCAGCCGAGAGCACGCAATATCCTCGGCCCTCCAGGTACTCTCGCACCACCTGCCGCGCGGAGTCGTCGTCCTCTATCAATAGAAGGACCCTGCCGTTCGCCTCCAACTCTTGCTCATGCGAAGACTCTCCCGCGGTGGCGGCATCCATCCTCGGCAAATAGATACGGAAGGTCGTTCCCTCGTTCGGTTCGCTATAGACATAAATCGCGCCTCCGCTCTGCTTCACGATCCCGTATACCGTCGCCAAGCCGAGGCCGGTGCCCTTGCCTTGCCCTTTCGTCGTGAAGTAAGGCTCGAATATCTGTGCCCGCGTCGCCGCGCTCATTCCGCAACCGGTATCCGCCACTCCCATCATCACGAATCGGCCGGGTTGCACGTTCAGGTGCGTCGTCGCGTAGGCCTCGTCCAGTTCTACGTTGCTGGTCTCGATGGTAAGCGAACCCCCGCCGGGCATCGCGTCTCTTGCATTCACCGCCAGGTTCAGCAGTATCTGCCCAAGTTGTCCGGGATCCGCTTTCACTTTGCCCAGGTCCGAAGCGAGAAGCACGCGCAACTCGACATCTTCTCCGATCAATCTACGAAGAAGCTTACTCATGTCTCCGACGATCGTGTTCAGGCTGAGTAACTGCAGTTGCAACACCTGCCTGCGGCTGAATGCCAGTAGTTGCTGGGTGATGCTCGCCGACCGGTCCGCAGCCGTCAGGATGGCGTTCGCATGGCGTTGCAGCGGATCGGAGGCCGGAAGCTTTCGCAGCATCAGTTCCGAATATCCGCGGATCACCGTGAGCATGTTATTGAAATCGTGCGCGACTCCTCCTGCAAGTCTCCCCACGGCTTCCATTTTTTGGGACTGCTGGAACTGCTGTTCCAGTTTCTTATTCTCTGTAATGTCGCGCTGCATGCCGAAGACGCCTATCATCCGATTGGATGAATCGCGCATGGTCACATAGTCCGCAGTGATCCACAGCGGGGCATCATCGAACGTGCGATCTTCAAGCTCGATCGCCACTCGCCCTTCCCGCAGCACTCGAAAGACGAAATCGTCGTCGTAGGTGTGGGAACGGGAATACGCCATTTCGAGAGTAAGGCCCAACATATTCTCTTGTGTGGTGTGATATTGCTCGGCCAGAGCCTGGTTCACCTTGGTGATGCGAAGATGTTTTGCGATATAAGCAGATACCTGTTCTTGGTCGAAACTCTCGTCCAGAACGACCGGTTCATCGAGCATCATGAAGAACGCTCCCACCAGCGATTGGGAAAAGAAGAGCTCAAGCCTTTCCTCGCTTTCGCGCAATGCTTTCTCTGAGCGGGCGGGTTCGGTCACATCACGATACAGGCCGTAGCTGCCGATGATTTCCCCATTCACCCGGAGCGGAACAGCCTGCAGCTCCACCAGCACTCCGACGCCGTCTTTGCGTAAACGCGTGACCGTCAGGTGCGCCAGTTCTCCGTTCAACACCTTATTCTGGATATCGATCGCCTCATCGAGTGCTTCGGGCGGAACGATCGTGCCCCCAAAGTATCTTCCCGCGATCTCTTCGTTGCTGTACTGGAATATCCGCTCGAACTCCGGATTGCAGGAGGTCGCCTTTTGGTGGCGATCCATCAGCAGGATCGCTAATGGCATGTTCGCGATTAGCGCGTCCATTTGCCGCGTGCGATCCGCCAGCGCAAACTCCGCCAGCTTGCGGTTGGTGATCTCCTGTCCGGTTCCGATGAGCACATCGCCGGGGCCGCGCGCGTCGCTCCACAGTATCCAATGTTCGTTCCCGTCCAGGTCGCGCAACAGTTGCTCGTGCGCTTCGGGTTCCACCGGGCTTTCGCCCCTCGCCTGCGCCGCCATGCGATTACAGCTCTCAAGCGACGTCTCCTCGCTGGCGGCCGTGTGGTGCCACCATCCGTATCCGAGCAACTGCTCTGCCGCATAGCCCAGCACCTTGGAAGTGAAGGGATTGACGTATATGATCTGTCCTCGAGAGTTCGCAACCAGGCAGATGGAATCGACGGCCCGCAGAATCTTGTCCGAAAGATTCAAGCGTTCTTCATTCATCTTCTGAAGCGTCACATCACGCGCGAACCCTTGCATGATCAGCGCGCCATCTCCACTCTTGGCCGGAGCTTCGGTTATCTCCAGCACAACAGGATGGCCCTGCTTGTGGCGAAGCGTCGTCAAGTGGACAGGTTCTCTCGATCCTTCCGCAAGCGATTTGTCCGCCCTCGCCATCACCTCCCAATCGCTCGCATCGCCGGTGAACAGTTCGTCAAAACGATGCCCGATTACTTCCGCCGACTCGTATCCCAGAACATCTCGAATCGACGGCGAAACGTAACTGACGCGGTGGCCCGCATCGAACTCGAAAAAGAAAACCTGCTCGCTGCCCTCCACCATCAG
>JBBRZF010000048.1:0-20308 GCA_038236965.1 Terriglobales bacterium
ATCGAATGACTGTGTTTCTGGCAGGTAGTGCAAGCAGGTTTGCGAGCGGAACGTGCTGGAACCACGATCGAGTTCAATCGCTTCTTTAAAGCTACACGAAATAACTCATTTACGCAATTGAGAACTCCTGCAGGCCAACTGTATATTAATAACTAACTTGTTTTCAAAAGGTTGTATGCTGTTGCGGGCTATGCCTGAGAGCGGCCAGATGATCGCGATCGTTTTGATCGAGAGACCATGGTGCGCTTCATACAGAACCCCGAAGCGGTCTATCGCGAACGCGGGAGGAAGCCGCTGAACTCTGGATATAAATCGATGCACCAGGTGAAATCTCAACCGGCAGAGATTCGCGCCATCGCTGCTTACCTTCGCGCTCTGCAAAATTAGAAACATTCCTACTCGGACAGGGGCACTTTTAGATGGGGACAAAGATAGCGATGATCTCCGCACTGGTAGTGGCGGCGATGCTGGGCGCCTGGAGTTTTGAGCGGCAGGCAAAAATAGAGCGAGGGCAAAAGGCGTTCCGGCGGTTGGGCTGCGTAGCTTGCCACTTCAGCGGAGGCGCTCCCAGCCTGACGGGAGTCACGGACCGCTACGACCAGAAGACGCTGACGCGTTTCATCCTGAATCCGGAAGACGTTTACCGTGAGCGCGGCAAGCGACCGCTCAACGCCGGCTTTTATCCGATGCCGAACCCGCACGCGTCGCCCCGCGATGCAAGCGACATCGTGGCGTACTTCGAAAGCATAAAGTAATCGTCACACCTGTTCGCCGCGGATGATTCGTATCGGGTCGGGCTCGCCGTCGCCGCTGCGTCTTCCCTGCGCACCGACTTCCTGTTCTGAATCTCCATCACATTCGCCGGGCGCGAGGAACAGGTTCTCCTGCAATCCGTGCTGCTTGGTGTAGAGCTCGTGGTAGCGGCCTTCTTCGGCGTAGAGGGATTCGTGGGTTCCGCGTTCGACGATGCGTCCGTTCTCGACGACGAGAATCTGGTCGGCGCGACGAATCGTGGAGAGGCGATGCGCGATGACGAAAGTGGTGCGTCCGCGCATGAGATATGAGAGGCCTTCCTGGATGAGTTCTTCGGATTCGGAATCGAGCGACGAAGTAGCTTCGTCCAGAATGAGGATTCGCGGATCGGCCAATATGGCGCGTGCGATGGAGACGCGCTGGCGTTGTCCGCCAGAAAGCTTTACGCCGCGTTCGCCAATGATAGTGTCGTAACCCTTCTCGAAGCGCTCGGCGAATTCGTCCACACGGGCGATGCGACAGGCGTGCAGTATCTCTTCTTCCGTGGCGCGCGGGCGCGAAAATGCTACGTTCTCGCGAATGCTTCCGTCGAACAAAAACGAATCTTGCAACACGACGCCGAGCTGTCCGCGATATTCTTCGAGACGGACCTTGGAAAGATCGTGGCCATCTACGAGGACGCGCCCCACATTTGGTTTGTGGAAGGCCGCGATGAGTCCGATGATGGTGGATTTTCCTGAACCCGAGGAGCCTACCAGAGCGGTGACTGTGCCGGGTTGTGAGACGAAAGATACGTCGAAGAGCACGGGCTTGTTTGCGTCATACGCGAAGCTGACGTTGTCGAACTCGATCGCGCCTTCGATGGGGCCGAGAGATTGCGTACGTTCGGGATCTTCGTTCTCGGGACGCTCGCTCAGGACTTCGCGCGTGCGCTCAAGTCCGGCAATGGCTTCGGTGATCTGCGTGCCGATGCCGACGATCTGGAATAGCGGCGCGGCCAGGTAGCCGAGGAACATGGTGTAGGTGAAGAATCCGCCGAGGGTGAGGTGTCCGTTGAGAATCTGACGCGCGCCCATGAACATGACGATGGCGCCGACGATTCCCATCAGCATGGCCGAGGAAAGGCTCATGACGGAAGTAGCGGTGAGCGTCTTGAAAACATTCTGCAACAAGCGTTCGACGCCTGCGGCAAAGACGCTGTGTTCGCGGGCTTCCGCGTGGTATCCCTTTACGACGCGCACGCCGCCAAGAGTCTCAGTGAGGCGTCCGGTAACTTCGGCGTTGATTTTTGCGCGGTCGCGGAAGATGGGCCGGATGGTGCTGAAAGCCTTGCGCAGCGCGAATCCAAAGACGACGAGAAAGCCGAAGGCGATGCCCGTCATGGTGGGACTGATGCGCACCAGCACGACGAAGGCGATGAGCGCGGTCAGGACTCCGCCGACGAAATCAACCAGTCCTGTGCCGAGCAGATTGCGCACACCTTCGACATCGCTCATGATGCGCGAGACGAGCATGCCGGTTTTGTTGGAATCGTAATAGGAGACGGGCAGGCGTCCGACGTGTTCCTGAACCTTGGTGCGTAGTTCGGCTATAAGTTTTTGCGCGGCCTTGGAAAGAGTCTGCGTGAGCGCGAAGGATGTAAGTCCCTGCACGATGGTGGCGCCCAGCACGAAGCCGACCAGAGGCAGCAGCAGGTTGGCGCGATGTTTGCCGATGATGTCGTCAACGAGGTACTTGGTGGACGCCGGCAGGACCAAGCTGGAGACGCGGTTGATGACCATGAGCAACATTCCGAGCGCAAGCAGACCTCGGCGCGGACGGATGAGCTTCCAAATCTCCGGCAATGCTTTAAACACTTCTGTCTTATTTTCGGCGGGTTCGCCGCGCGAACTTGTTTTGAGCGCGTGTTCCGCGTTACCTGCACGATCAGGACGCATTCAGACCTCGAGGATGACTTTGTTTAGATGACCGGGAGAGCAGCGAAGTCGCAGGAGTAGCGGGCTTGGCCGGAATAGCGCTCAGGAGCTAAAGCCTATCGCAGTTCGTCGAGCGCGGAGGCGAGGCGATCAAGGGATGCTGCGGTCATCTCGGGGTCTCCGCCGATGCCGATGCGAAAGTGCTGCGGCATTTCGAAGTATTTGCCGGGGACGACGCTGGCTTCGTATTTCTCGCGCAGGATGCGAACGAGTTCATCGACCGAGCCGGATTTGAGTCTGGGAAAAACGGTGGTGCCGATGCCGGGGCGGAAGACTTCGAGATCGTTGCGCGAGTCGAGAAAGGCATCGAGCGCGCGGCGATTGATGGAGAGGATTTCCTGCGCGCGACGAGTGGGACGGTCGAGATGGTCGAAGGCGATGACGCTTAATTGTTCGGCGGGAAATGGGCCGGTCGCGGCGAAGAGGTCGTTGAGTTCCCACATGCGGCGGGCGAGCGCAGGCTCGGCGAGAATCCATCCGCAACGAAGGCCGCTGAGTCCATAGGCTTTGGTGAGACTCGATGTGGCGACAAATTGCGGGCCGAGATGCACGCACGAACGCCACGGACGATCCCATAAAACTTCGGCATAGACCTCATCGACCAGCACGCGAGCGCCTACGCGCGCGGCAATCTCGCCGACACGACGCAAGGTATCGTCATCGACGAAGGCGCTGGTGGGATTGTGCAGATTGCAAAGGATGATGAGGCGCGTCTTGCTGGTAACGCGTTTGGCAATCTCATCGGGATCGATGCGGAAATCGTCTTCGGCGCGACGCGGGAAGCGGGTGATGTTTGCGCCAAGGAATCGCGCGGCGGCCAGGATGAGTTCGTAACTGGGTTCTTCGATGAGGACTTCATCGCCGGGTTCGAAGAGCGCGGCCATGGCGAGGTGATTCGCCATCGAAGTTCCCTGCGCGGTGACTACACAGTCTTTCGCGACGCCCAGTTTTTTCGCGATTCGGTCGAGCAGCGGATCGTATCCGTAACTATCGGGACCGTTGATATCGAGGTCGTCGATCGTCACCGGAAATTCTTTTAAAGGGAAACTCATGAGGCCGCTGGTGGCGAGGTTGTACTTTGCGCCGGAAAGAAGCTTGGCGAAATCCATGTAGATGGAGCGTTCTTGCGTACGAGTCATCGAGGAGTTCCGTGGCTTTTTTGCCGCTTGTGCCAGAAGGCGTAAACGGGCAGGCCTAGTAAGAGGATAGCGAATCCGAGCAGGCTGTTGGCAGGATATTTGTAAACCGTGTTGAGGACGACGAGCCACGAGATGGCGACGAAGAGCAGCGTGGTGTAAGGGTGCAAGGGGACGCGGAATCCGGGATGGCTGTCGCGCGCCATCTCCCGGCGACGGAAGACGAAGAGGCTGGTGGCGGTAAGTCCGAAGAAAAGAAAATCCATGCAGACAACGTAGTTGAGGATTTGCTCGTAGCGTCCGGTGAGTGCGACGACGATGGTCCACACGCTTTGCAGGATGATGGCGATGACGGGGACGCGCGTTCGCTGGCTGACGCGGGCGACGCTGCGGAAGAAGACTCCGTCTTCGGCCATGGCGAAGTAGACGCGAGGCGCGGTGAGAATCGACTGGCTGAGGAATCCGAGGGTGGAGATGGCGATGGCGATGGCGATGAAATTTGCGCCACGCGAACCAAGGGCGATGCGCATTACTTCCGTGGCAGGAACGGTGGTGGCAGCGAGTCCATGCGGGCCGAGTGCACGGACGCATACGACGTTGACGAGCACGTAGAGGACGATGACTCCGGCGACGCCGATCAGCAGGGCGCGTGCGAGATTGCGGCGCGGGTCCTTGATTTCCGCGGCGATGAAGTTTGCGGTCTGCCATCCGCCGAAAGCGAAGAGCACCGGAACCATGGCCGCGCCGAAGGCCGTGAGCAACGAGAACGAAGGCGCGGAATCGAAGACGGGATGCGTCACCGCGTGCGGCGAGGTGACGAAGAATAGTCCGGTAACGATGAGCGCGGCAATGGCAAGAATCTTCAAGACCATGAGCGCGCTCTGCACGCGGCTACCGATCTTCACGCCCATGCAATTCACCAGCGTTAGCGAGGCGATGGTGATGACGGCAATCATGCGGTCGGATGCCGGGATGCCGGTGAGGTCGAGCAGGTATCGGGCGAAGGCGACGGTGACGGCGGCCATGCCTCCGGTCTGGATGACGAGCAGCAGCACCCATCCGTAGAGGAATCCGAGCGCGGGATGGTAGGCGTCACGCAGGTAATCGTATTGTCCGCCAACGTCGGGGCGGCGGTCGGCGAGTTCGGCGTAGATGAAGGCGCCCAGCAGGGCGATGATTCCGCCAACGACCCACGCGCCGATGATGAGCACAGGCGTATGTACCTGGCGCGCGACGACATAGGGATTCATGAAGATGCCGGAGCCAATGATGCCGCCCATGACGATCATGGTGGCGTCGAACAGTCCGATGGTGCTGACGAGTTTAGCGGCGGGCGCTGACGGCGGCATCGTAAGCGAATAAATTTAGCACGTACTCAGCGGGAACGCGCAGGCGGAACAAAGCCCGATGCTCGGAGTCACTTTAGTCTTTGACTGGCAGCGCCAACGATGGGCCCGTTCGAGCCCTCCTGAACCAGAATAACGGCGCGCAGATTCTCGCGCTTCCAGGCGGCGTCGAGATGGAGGGGCACGGTGGCGGCGAAAGCTCCGTCCGTGGTTGAGCCAAGGGTGTGGAGTGTGCGCACTACTCCGGCATGGTGCAATTCGCGTCCGCCATTCTCGCCGTTCTTCACGTGCGTCACGAGCGCGCTTTCGGTGATGGCGAGTAGCACAGTTGCGTTCGTCTTCGGTGCCCCACTGATGGAGACGTCGAGCGTGTTGCCGGAATCCGTATTGCCGGAATTCAGGCGCAGGGAGACGTTGGCGGATTTCGGCGCGGCTTCCGCGAGATGGCGACTGAGTTCCGTAGCGTCGTTGCCGACGAATTCATTGCGACCGTCCACAACCATTTGCGGCGTGTAGGAATCAGCGTGCAGTCGTTCGGCGTAGCCTTTCTGGCGTGCGGTGAATTCGGACGAGGAGAATACATCTTTCCACCCGAGGCCGTCCCAGTAATCCACATGTTCGCTGAGAACGATGATGGGCCTTCCTGCGGAGACTCCATCGCGTTCTAGACCTTCGAGCAACTTATCCGCAGGCGGACAACTGGAGCATCCCTCGGAGGTGAAGAGTTCCACGACGACCGGGGATTTGGAGGAGTCGGCGGCGCTGGTGGTGGGAGCAGGAGGGTGGAACCCGACGATGATGGTGATGACAAGCGTTGCGAGTAGCGCGATGGCTAATACGGACCATGCAGATTCGATGTCATGGCTGGCGTTTTAGTTTCGAAGCGCCAGAGCTGGATTGGGTACGGGGTTCGCATTGGGTGAACTAGTCGGGCGCGGAGGAGGTATTGATAGGTGTGCGAAGGGGATTTTCCAACAGCTATTTCGACGATTTAAGATACTAGCGTCTTCGGAAGGCCTTATCTTCAACTCGACGGAACAGTTTTCTGAACGTCTAGCTATCAGGACGCGGACAGTAGAAAATCTGTGACTACTCTTGCGAACTGTTCTGGGGCAGTATCAATAGCGTTGTGTCCTTGGCCGTTGAAGACGTGCGTCTGGTGGATGGGCAGTGAATTCTGAAGAGCGGTAATCGCACGCTTGTGCTGAGCTGCGGTCTCACTGCCGGTTAGTAAAAGAGTGGGTATTCGCAGTTTATCCGCACGTGCAGCGTCGAATTTGTATGTGTCGACGGCACGCACCTCGCGAACGGACCAATGGATATCGGCAACGCGGCTTTTCCAACTTGGCGCGTTCTTTGCTGCGGCAATCTCGGTTGGCCGATTCCTCACGATTTTGGACAGGAAAAGAATAAGCGCTTCTTCCTTCCTGCCGTGATCGATGAGAGCTTCCATTTGTGCAAGTGCTTCCAGGTCAATGAAGCGTTCGCCGACCTGAAACGGCGGTTCGTAAAGAACGAGTTTGGAAACATTCTTCGTGAGGAACGCGGCTTCATAAGCGCACATTGCTCCGTAAGAATGAGCCAGCACGTTGACTTTACCGCGACGCGACTCTATTACGCAGGCGATGTCTTCAGCTTCTCGCTGCAGAGAGTAATCCAAGGAATCACCGCTTGCTCCGTGTCCCCGGCGATCCATAGCCGAGACGGTGAAGCGCGGCGTGAGCATTGGAAGGAGTTTGCTCCACCGCGTGTGATCGCCGACACCTCCATGAACCAGGACGAGGTTTGGGCCTGCCCCAGAAGTTTCAAGCACGATAGGAGTTCCGTCTGCGGACTTCACGGCTGAGTGCAGCTCGTTGGAGTGCAAGAACGAGGGAATGCCCATCGTTGAGATGACGGTGAGTGAAAGACCGTGGAGGAATTTGCGCCGATTCATCCAAGACATCTTCTCATGGGAGAGTGCGTGGCGTGCCGCATGGTGTAGGCAGAGTGCGAGCTTTTACACAGTAAGTACGGATAACTGTCAAGAACAGGCCTTACCATAGCCTATCCATGAATCCGAGGGGAAGACAAAGGGTCTCTCCGCTTCGAACGAGATGACGTTTTGGTGGTGCGGGTAGCGGCAGTCGTTTTCCGATGACGTTCAAAACATCTGAAGCCGCGTCCTGCTACGAACCCAATGCTCCCGCGAAGTTACTCGTCCCGATGTACCGTCGCTGGCGAGAAGGCTGGGAGGCAGACGGCGATGTATTCGGCGCCCTCGGGGTTGAGAGTGGAGTAGCACACCCATTCTCCGGCGCGGGTGATGACGGCTTGTCCGGCATGGACGTCGAGCGCGCCGTCCTTGTGCGTCACGCGCAAAATGCCTTTTAGCACGACGGTGAATTCGTCGAACTCGGGAGTCTGACCGGGCTCTAGCCATCCGTCGGGACTGCGCATGTGGGCGACGCTGAGACGCGACTCCGCGCTGTTCACGTGGCCGATGTATTCATCGATAAGTTTGGGCTTGTTTCCGGCGGCTTCGATGCGAGTAGCTTGCGCGATGAGGAGAGGCATTGGAGCTCCTTGCTATCTAGGATAGCAAGGAGCTAGATCCATCCGCTGCGATAGACGATCCACCAACTTACGGGCAGCGCCACGATCATTTCAACGATGGCCCAACCGAGCGGCAAGAAGTAGCCGAGCAAACTGAGCAGGGTGTAGATGATCCAGAACCATTTGCGTTCCATTCACGACCCTCAATGGTTCTGGACCAACGACTAGTCTGCTGCGGTACGACGCAACTGGCGCAGCTCTTCTACATAAATGAATTCGGGCGGGCTGACGATTCCGCTGTCGGCCATTCCCTTGCGTCCGACGTCGGACTGGAAGTAAGCCTCGGCTTTTGCGCGCGATTCCCATTCGAAGAAGATGAACACGTCGGTGGTGTTATCGAGGTTGTAGAAGATGCGGTGAGTGACTTCTCCGGCTGTACGACGAAGGCCGATGTTGCCGTCGAAGACAGGTCTCCAGGCGTTGATGTCCTTGATTTTTGCGCGAACCCATACATCTATCATGACGATGACTCCTGCATTTGGGCGGGGTTGGCCCCGGCTAGAATTCTAGTCCCCCTGACCAAACGGCGGGAAATGAAATCTGATTGAAAACCTTGAGTGGGTAAGTAAGTTTTGCCCGAAAATGGCAGGGATTGCCCAGCAGGATTTACAGATATGATTTACAGATAAAGAGACCGTCGTACACTTCGGTCAGTGTTGATGCGGGTTCGCCGCGGAGGAACGAAAGAGCCAGATGCGGCATCCAACTTGCAATAAAGCAAGGGCAGGATTGTGACCGTCCCTTATTTTTCCCTGGAGTTGAAGATGGCTGACTGGATAGCACTGGATGAGAGCACGCAAAAGGCTTTGCGAGAAGCACTGGGGCCGCAGGGCGAAATTGGCATGGCCCACGGGTCGGCCCTTCGTTCGGCGCTGGATTCAGAACAGCGATGCGCCATCCTGCTGCCTGCAACGCAGGACGGCTACGCGCACCTGGTAACCCTGGAGCGTCGCCCGGCGATCGCACAGCCTGCGGCGAAAACCGAAGCAGAGTATGTCGGCATGGGGTTCCTGGGATTGAGCGGATCGAGCGAGGAAGAAGAACCCGAGCCGAAGAAGAAATCGTGGTGGAAGAAGTTGGTGGAATGATGGGGATTGGGTAAGTGGGTAATGGGTAATTTGGTAATTGAATACGAACATGAAAAGCCCTACGCCTGGCGCAGGGCTTTTCCAAATTACCCACTTACCAATTACCCACTTACCACTCAGATGACCATGACCTCTTTGTATTCGCCGAAGACTTTGCGCATGGCGTCGGAAATTTCTCCTACGGTTGCGTTGTTTTCTACGGCGTGGATGATGACCGGCATCAGGTTTTCGCCGTTACGGGCGGTGTCTTCCACGTTTTGCAGGGCGGCGGACCAGGCGGCGTTGTCGCGTTTTGCGCGGAAGGCATTGAGCCGTTCGACCTGCTGTCGTTCCAGGTCGGCATCGATCTTCTGCAGAGGGATGGGTCGCTCCTGCCCGATCTGGAAGGCGTTTACACCGACTACGATCTGCTCAATACTGTCTACCGACAGCTGGAATTCGTAAGCAGCTTTTTGAATCACCTGCTGCACGTATCCCTGCTCAATGGCCTTCAACATTCCGCCAAGTGCATCGACCTTGTCGAGATAGCCTGTCGCCATTTTTTCGATGTCGTTAGTGAGGGACTCGACGAAATAGGAACCGGCCAGCGGGTCGATGGATTGCGGCACGCCAGACTCGTATCCGATGACCTGCTGCGTGCGCAAGGCTATGCGGGCGGAGTGTTCGGTGGGGAGCGCGAGTGCTTCGTCGAACGAATTGGTGTGCAGCGATTGGGTTCCGCCGAGGACGGCAGCGAGCGCCTGGAGCGCGGTGCGAACGATGTTATTTTCCGGGTGCTGCGCGGTGAGCGTGGAGCCTCCGGTCTGCGTGTGGAAGCGCAACATCATCGACTTCGCGTTCTTGGCATGGAAGTGGTCGCGCATGATGCGTGCCCACATGCGTCGGGCAGCGCGGAACTTTGCGACCTCTTCGAAGAGATTGTTGTGCGCAGCGAAGAAGAAGGAAAGGCGCGGCGAAATCTCGTCCACCGAAAGTCCGGCGTCGATGGCAGCTTGCACGTAGGTGATGCCATTGGCCAGGGTGAAGGCGACTTCCTGCACGGCGGTGCATCCGGCTTCGCGCATGTGGTAGCCGCTGATGGAAATGGTATTCCAGTTGGGAACGTGTTCGCGCGAGAAGGCAAAGATGTCGGTGATGACGCGCATCGCCTGCTTGGGCGGATAGATATAGGTTCCGCGCGCGATGTACTCCTTGAGCACGTCGTTCTGGATGGTGCCGTTAAGCTTGGTCATGTCCGCGCCATTGCGCTTGGCGACGGCGATATACAATGCAAGCAGCACGGAGGCGCTGGCATTGATGGTCATCGAGGTGGAAACTTTTTCCAGATCGATACCGTTGAAGAGTCGCTGCATGTCCTCAATGCTGTCGATGGCGACGCCGACTTTGCCGACTTCGCCGAGCGCGAACTCGTGGTCGGAATCCATGCCGATCTGGGTTGGCAGATCGAAAGCCACGGAGAGTCCGGTGGTTCCTTGCGACAACAGGTATTTGTAGCGCTTGTTGCTTTCTTCGGCGTCGCCCATGCCGGCGTATTGGCGCATGGTCCAGAGACGTCCGCGATACATGGTGGCTTGCACGCCGCGTGTGTAGGGGAATTGGCCCGGAAATCCGAGGTCCTGGTCGGGATCCCAGCCTTCGAGGTCGGCAGGAGTATAGAGAGGATGAATTGCGATATGAGAGGTTGTTTCTTGCGATTCCGCCAATTTACCGCTGGCGGGGGACTTCGTTTTTTCGGCCATGGAGAGGGCCCTCTTTTATGAAGACTATGGTTTCTTGTTCGTCATAACTTTTGCCGCCGGCGAGAACGCCAGAACGAACTGAGCCCGAAGTACGCGAACATCAAGGTAAAGATTGCGGACATGATGACGTTGGAGACGGGCTTTGTGCCAGCCGTGTAGGCGCGGTATTCGCGGATGGCGGCAAAACTACCGATTACGGCAAAACATAAAAAGATGAACCCAGTAACTTCAAGCCATAACTGGTGCATGGCCTTGCTGACGGCTTTAAGGAATGTACTGCCGCCGACCCAGAGTCCGCGGGAGAGCCGACCATTTCGCCCGCTCTTGCTGAGGAAGCGAATGGCCGAACCGAGGCCGCTGGCAACCGCGCCCACCGCCGAACCCTGCTTCGAAGCTGGAGGATTCTCCGCCACACGGCCATTCTAGCAGTCAGGGTGTGGCGAATCACGTTGAAAACAGGAGGAGGCGTAGGTCCGTCGGCAGGAACTCCGGCGAACGACAAAACTCTCCCGCCTGTTCGGCGCATCCAATGTCCTGAAAGCGCGCAACATGGCCGCAGCATGGCTTGCGACAGGGGATGTATTCATCGTGGACCACCAATTACAAAAGCTAATGAAAGGCCTGGGCGAGGCCATCAATGATTCGCTGTCGGAATCCGAACAGATCGCCGAAGTTATCGCGAAGATAAAGGCCGGCGGTTACGACGTCTTCCTGGTATTGGAAGCGACGATCGGATTCAACAAGCGCGATGAGCAGGAAGAGTCGCGTCCGACGCTGGTGAACAGTCGCAAAGAGAATCCTGATTTCAAAGTGAATCAGCAGGATGTGAAGTTCCTGAAGTCGTTGCGCATCAGCATTGATACGGGCGACAAACCGGCGCAGTAGCGCCACGCGGTTGCTCTGTAATTCCCGGTTGCTCATCCTGTGCGGCTAGTTTGCTGTGCTACCATAAACGTCTTCCGCTGCAACGTGCCAGGGATGGCGCCGTTGCGGTAATCAGTGCCCTAAGCTCCGGACGAATCGGACAAGTTTTCGCGGCCCCAATTCTTATTACGAACTAAATCTATTTCTTAGGCTGAGAGATGAAAGATACCCTCGGAGTGCTATTGGCCGGTGGCGCAGGCGAGCGTCTTTACCCGTTGACGCGGGACCGCGCCAAGCCAGCCGTCACTTTCGGCGGCATCTATCGCATCATCGACGTCACGCTTTCCAACTGCCTGAACTCCGGCCTGCGCCGGGTGTACATTTTGACGCAGTACAAGGCGCTCTCGCTGAATCGCCACATACGCGAAGGCTGGACCAGCATCATGGGACGCGAACTGGGCGAATTCATCGAGATACTGCCGCCCATGAAGCGCGTGAGCGAAAACTGGTACATGGGCACGGCAGACGCCGTTTACCAGAACATTTACTCCATCGGCAGCGAAGAGCCGAAGTACATCCTCATCCTCTCCGGCGACCACATCTACAAGATGAATTACGAGTTGATGTTGCGTCAGCATAAGGACAGCGGCGCGGACGTAACGCTGGCGACCATCCTGGTCGATCCGAGCGAAACGGACCAGTTCGGAGTGGTAGATATCGACCGCTCGGGCCGCGTCACGGGATTCGAAGAGAAGCCGAAGACCACGGAGACGCGTTCTCCTTATAACCCGCGCATGGTATCGGCCTCGATGGGCATCTACATCTTTAACACCGATGTGCTTATTCCGGCATTGCTGAAAGACGCGGAAGACGCGGATTCGCGCCACGATTTTGGACACAACATCCTGCCAAAGATGGTGGATGACTATAAGGTTTACTCCTTCAACTTCGTCGATGAGAACAAGAAGGAAGCGCTCTACTGGCGCGACGTGGGAACCTTGGAAGCGTATTACGACGCGAACATGGACATTGCCTCCATCTCGCCGGTCTTCAACCTCTACGACAACGAATGGCCGATTCGCACGCACCAGCGGCAGTATCCGCCGGCGAAGTTCGTCTTCAACGACCCGGGCCGTTCGGGATTGGCGACCGACTCCATCCTTTCGATGGGCTGCATCGTTTCTGGCGGCGTGGTGCGCAACAGTGTGCTCTCGCCCGACGTGCGCGTGAACTCCTTCTCGGAAGTTGATTCCTCCATCATCTTTTCGCACGTGAATATCGGACGCCATTGTCGCGTGCGCAAGGCCATCATCGACCGCGATGTGCATCTGCCGGAAGGCACGGTGATCGGCTACGACGTGGAAGCCGACAGGCAGAAATATTTCGTGACCGATAGCGGCATCACCGTGGTAACGAGAGATTACTCGCTGTTTGAGAGTCCGGTGACGGTGGATTACTTTACGAGTGAGTAGAGCAGTTGCCGGTTGCCAGTTGCCAGTTAAGAGCAAGCCCCGCGATTAGCGGGGCTTGTTGTTTGGAAATTCATTGCTCGATCGTTGAACGAAGAATTCTTTAGATCACCTTCGCCTTCACCGTGATTGCGCCTACGCACCAGATGAGTGCGTCTTCTACTCGTTCGCGATCGATTCCCTGCTCGGTGAAGAGCGCGCCGAATTCCTGCGATTCAGCGAGGCGTTCGCCCATGGCGGCCAGTACGCCCATGTAGTCGGCGGGGACATTGACCTTGGCGGCCCGTATCAGGTCGTCGAAACAGCCAATGCATTCCAGGATGAGTCCTTCGGGATCTGCGGTCTGCGCGTTGACCAGGTGCAGCACTTCGGCGACGTCGCAGAAAAGCTCGAGCTCCGTGGGAGCGTCGCCGAGCTTCTTCATGTCGTTGTCGCTAAGGGCGAGCGCGCGCGCGGCGTGCTCGGGCTTACGGAAGAAGAGGATGCGCCCGTTGGCCATCAGAGGACGGTCGTTCTCCGCGCCAGCGGCGATGAGGGTAAACAACTGCGGTCCCTCGGCGAAGGGGTCGAGACGGAAGCCGATGAGATAAAGCTCTTCTCCCGGCGGAGGCTGCGGCGGAAACTGCACAAAATCGGACGACATACTGAACCATTGTACCTAGGAGTAATCCACAGGAACTTAGAACGCCTGCGCGGGAGAAGTTCCTTGCTGAAATCGCTTGAAGCTAAATGCCTCGGACTGAATCTAATTTCCGTGGAGTGGAGGGGCGATGGATAAAATTAGAAAGACCGAAGAAGAGTGGCGCAAAGAACTGACGCCGGAACAGTATCGCGTGCTGCGAGAAAAAGGCACGGAGCGCCCATTCACCGGCAAATACGACGAGACTTTCGAGCCGGGAAAATACGTCTGCGCCGCGTGCGAGCAGGAGCTCTTCACTTCGGACTCGAAGTACAATTCCGGTTGCGGATGGCCGGCGTTCTCCGCGCCTGCGTCCAGCGAAGCGGTGGTCGAACATGAGGACAAAACTTTTGGCATGCGTCGCGTGGAAGTAACCTGTTCGCGTTGCGGCGGACACTTGGGCCACGTGTTTCCGGATGGACCGCGTCCGACAGGCGTGCGGTATTGCATCAATTCGGCATCGATCAAGCACCAGAAATAGCCCGCCGAGTACTCAGCCCGATAAACGAACAGAGCGCTAGCCCGGAGATAATTCCGTGACTAGCGCGCTGTCGGTTCCCATTCTCAGCTAGGGCCGCTAGGCTATTTTCTTTGTATGCGGCTTCTTCTTGCTAATCGCTTTGGACCCCACTGCCGACGGAGCCTTCTTGCCATCGTCTTGAATGCCGCGGTCTTCACCTTCCAAAACACCATCCACTTCATCGACGGAGAGGCCCGGCCCGGCGTTCATCTGCGATTCAACTAACTGCAGACCATGGGCCGACGTCCAGGGCCCCTTCGAATCCTGGTCCTCTTCATCACCTTTTCCGGTGGAAGCGTTGAAATACTCGTCAACCAGAACCGGAGTAGGCTTCAGCATTCCGATGGAGAAGGGAGACTTCTTAAGGCTTTCCAGAGCAGCGGAGAAAGCCTTCAAATGGGTGATTTCCCTGCTCATCAGGAACTGCAGGGTGTCGATGGTTCCGGGATCGTCCGTGTGATCGATGAGGCGCTCGTAAACGATTTTGGCGCGAGCTTCGGCAGCGATATTGCTTCGCAGATCCACGTCGAGTTCGCCCGTGATCTTCAGATAATCCGCAGTCCAGGCAGTGCCCACGGAATTGCAAAGTGCTACTCCGCCACCGCCTGCGATGGTGCCCAGGGGATCGGCCTCGGCAGCTTCGCGATCGGTCTTCAGAGGCTTGAGGTGCATGCGAATCAAGGCTCCGACCACTTCCAAGTGGCTCAGTTCCTCGGTGCCTATGTCGAGCAGCAGATCGCGCCGCTCCAGGTCGTCCACGCAGTTCCAACCTTGAATGGTGTACTGCATCGCGGCAGCCAGTTCTCCGTTAGCGCCGCCGAATTGTTCCAGGAGCATGTTGCCGAACCTGACATCCGGAGTGCCAATATTGACGGTGTACATCAATTTTTTGATGTGGTGATACATTTACGCCTCGTTTCTACAGAAGTTGAACCATGTAATTTGGATTGTCTGTTTGAGGTTGTTTAGGGGCTTCTTATTCGTTTCGATGCTTCCACGCCTTTAAAGGTGTGTCAGTCGCAATACCCGGCACTGGTTTATTTTGCCGGGCCTCCTCAGCATTCCCTCCCTGCTACAATGGCGGCCAATAATCTGTTGAATCCGTTGAACTTTTATGGATAAGGTCTCGTATCAACCCGTATGGCGTGTGGAGCGACAATCAGAATGCCTGTCGCGGCGTCCGTACCGGCCAATACGAAGCAGCAATCCAGGGAGTACCGGTTGGAAGACGCCCAGGTAATCGCAGGACTCGTACGCCGCTGTGTAGCGGGGGACGCTGCTGCCTGGGAAGAGATCGTTCAGCGCTTCAATCGTCGTATCTATAACATTTGTTATAGGTTTGCGGGTTCCGCCGACGATGCGCAAGACCTCACGCAAGAGGTCTTTATCAAGATGTATCGCACGCTGGACAGTTTTGACCCGGAGCGCGCCTCCTTCAACACCTGGATAACCACGGTGACCCGCAATCTGCTTGTGGATCACTTCCGCAAAACGAAGTACGACCGCGCGACCGATTCCATGGACGCTCCGCAAGGCACCGACGAGGACGGTCAGACGATGGGCGACCAAATGGCCGATAAGGGGCCGAGCCCGGACGAGCGGTTGGACCGGCTGGAAACCAGGCAGATGGTTCACAACGCATTGCAAAGGCTTTCTCCGGAATTGCGCGAGGCGGTCATTCTGCGCGATCTGCAGGATATGGACTACAAGGAGATCGCTGCGGTACTGAAGGTTCCCGAAGGAACGGTGAAGTCGAGGATTAATCGTGGCAGGACGGAACTTGCAAGGCTTCTTCAACGTACTAATAGGCAGGTAATGTAAATGGCAGATGAAAACAAATTCGGAATGGGATGCGCGAACTTTGACGCGCTCCTGGCAGATGCGCTGGATGGCACGCTGGACGGAACGAAGCTGGCCAGCTTCGATTCGCACAAAGCGGAGTGCGAGAGCTGCGCGCTGATGTTCTCCGAGGCGGAAGCCGGCTTGAACTGGATACACGAGCTGGGCGAAGTGGAGCCGCCACGCAACCTGATCCACAACATCCTGGCGGTGACGAGCGGGACGGCCGTGGCGACAGGGATGGCCGAGGCTGCTGCACGGCGTCCGTGGCTGGAACGCTTCCGGGAACGCATGCAGCCGGGACTTGCGCCGATTTTCACGCAACGCTTTGCGATGTCGGCGGCCATGGCGTTCTTCTCCTTCAGCATGATCCTCGGAATGACGGACGTGAAGGTGACCGACATCAAGAAGGTGAACCTGACCCCGCACGGGATACGCAAGACGTACACGGAAAGTCAGGCGCGGGTGGTTCGTTATTACGACAACATCCGCCTGGTCTACGAGATTGAATCGCGAGTGCGCGACCTGAAGCGGGCTACAGGAACCGATTCAGAAGAGAAGAAAGAAACGCCGAAAAAGCAGGACAACAACAGCAGTGGGGACCCGGAACAGAAACAGTACCAGAACCATAGTCGGGAACAGGCTGACGTTGTAACGGCGGCGCTCAGGACCGTGACGGTCGCTGAACGGGATAGGGGGAGAGTATGAACTGCGCAAATCACATCGAGGTACCGGCGGCGTCTTTCTGCCGTACGTGTGGGAAGGCGCTCTGCGCCAGCTGCACGCGAGATGTACGGGGAGTGATCTATTGCGAGGAGTGTATCGCTGCGCGGTTGAACGATCCTGCAATGGCAGCGGCTGCGACGCCACCGATGGGCGGCACGACTGCGGCAAACACGGCCGCACAGTATGCCGCGATCGATTCGGGCGCAAGCCCTGGATTGGCGGCCGTGCTGGGGTTCATCCCCGGAGTGGGCGCGATGTACAACGGCCAGTTTGGCAAGGGATTCCTGCATGTACTGGTATTCGCCTCGCTGATATGGGTTGCGAACCACGGCTTCGATCTGGCCGGACTCGGCATCGCGGCTTGGATGTTCTACATGGTGTTTGACGCCTACAAGACGGCGAAGGCGCGCAAGTATGGCTTGCCGATTCCCGACCCGCTGGGCATCAACAATGTTTTCGCGGGCCAGGAAGCACGCTTCGCGGGCACGCGCGCTGCGCAACCGAACACGAATTACGAGCAGATGGCGACAGCAGCTCCGGTGGTCGAAGAGCCAGCACCGCCGGCCAGTGGAATCCCCACAGGCGCCATCGTGCTCATCGTCATCGGTTGTCTGTTCCTGCTGAACACGATGGGTGTCTTCGACCTGCATTGGCTGGGACGCTTGTGGCCCTTGATCTTGATCGTTCTGGGAATTAGTGGATTGATCCGCAGAGGCTATTTCGCGCGGCGCTAAGGAGGAAATCATGGATAACTATCGAACCAATCCGAGATGCGGCTGTGCGCGGTGCAGGCTGAGAGGCGTGATGGGGCCAGCCGTTTTGATCACGCTGGGCGTGCTCTTTCTGGGTGAGAACCTGGGTATGCACGGACTTCGCTTCAACAACACTTGGCCGTTGCTGCTGATCGTCATCGGCATCATCAAGGTTTTGCAATACACGTCTCCGGACGAAGGACATCTGATTCGCGGCATGGGGCCGATGGTGCCAGTGGTGACACCGCCTCCGCCGCCTTCCGCAGGGGAACTGCCGCCAAACAGCGGCGGACAAGGGGGAAACAATGGCTAGCCCAGGAATGGTTCCGCGTTACCGGCGCTCGTTGGCAGGCCCCATCGTTCTCATCGTTATCGGCGTGATGTTCCTGCTGCGCAACATGGGCTTGCAGTTCCCGATGTTCCGAATCTTCGCTCGCGGATGGCCTATTCTGCTGATCCTGTGGGGCGTGGTGAAACTGGTGGAACACTACCAGTCGCAGCGCGATGGCGGTCCTCCGGCACGAGTGGGAGCTGGCGGCGTCTTTCTGCTGGTCATCCTCATCATCGCCGGACTGTCGATGTCGGCGTTCGACCAGGTCAAGGACCATGTCAACTGGGGCGAAGTGCGCGACGAATTCCAGATGGATGACGATGTGATGCGGATGTTCGGCGGCACCTTCACCTACGAGCAGGAAGCGGCGCAGGCAGTGCCCGAGAAAAGCGCGGTTAAGATCGTGTGTGATCGCGGCAGCGTTAGCATCTCCAACTGGAACGAAAAACAGATCAAGGTGGTCGCGCATAAGAAAATTTTTGCGCATGACAACAATGCGGCCAACAGCGTCAACCAGCAGTCCATGCCGCAGATTACGGTGACGGGATCGAATGTGCTGGTAAATGCCAACACGCAGTCCTCGGGCAATAGCGCCGCGGTGCAAGCGGACCTGGAAATATTCCTGCCGCGTGACGCTTCGGTGGAGATCGGGACCCGGCGTGGCGACGTGATGGTGAGTGGACGAGATGGCGAAGTGAAGGTCACTACCCACCGCGGCGACGTCACCCTGGATGACGTGAAAGGCGATGTTTATGTAAGCCTGGAAGGCGGCTCCAAGGGCTCCGTACGCGCCACGAAGATCGTCGGCAACGTAGTCCTGCAGGGACGCATTGACGATATCGACCTGACGCAAGTGGATGGCACGGTCCGTCTGAATGGAGATTTCTTCGGCAGCATGCGGTTGGCCGGCATCACGAAGAATGTCTCTATCCAGACCTCGCGCACGACACTTGAGTTCGCGAAACTCGACGGCGACCTGAACCTGGAGTCGGACGAACTGCGAGTCAACAATGTTCTCGGGCCGGTAAAGCTCACCACGCGTTCCAAGGAGATCCATCTGGACGGCATCTCCGGCGACCTGCGGGTTGAAAACAGCAACGGCGGAGTGGAAGTTCACACCTCGGATGCCAAGCCGGTAGGCAATATCGAGATCAATACGCAGCGCGGAGACGTGCGACTGGTGCTGCCATCGACGAGCGGCTTCCAGGTGGATGCGCAGACGCGTCGCGGAGACATGCGGTCTGACTTCGAGGAGTTGCAGATCAAGTCGGACCACGGACGCTCCACCATGAACGGAAACGTTGGCAAGGGTGGCGGACGGGTGCAGATCAACAGCGACAACGGCGACATCTCGATCGCCAAGACGACGTAGATTCTACGAACACAAATCAAGGCGCGGCTTCGGTCGCGTCTTTTTTATTGGGATATTGTCTTGTCGATGATGCAGGCTATTTGGCTGGACGTTTTTGCTGCAGGAGTTCTTCGATGATGCTCTCTGCTCTTGTAATCACTTCGGCGAGCGAGAGGCTTGTGGAATCGATGTGTATTGCGTCCGCAGCAGGCACCAGCGGGGAAGCCTCGCGCGTGGAATCCCGGCGGTCGCGCTCCTGTAATTCGCTGGTAAGCTTCTCGGCAAGTACAGGATTGTTGCCCGCATTCTGCTGCACGATGCGGCGTCCTGCGCGGACGGACTGGTCGGCATCAAGAAAAATCTTAACCTCGGCGTGGGGAAAGACCACCGTGCCGATATCGCGCCCTTCCATGATGACGCCGCCCTCCGCGCCCATTTCGCGCTGACGAGCCACCATCCATTCGCGCACTTGCGGATGCGTGGAGATGCGGGAGGCGGCCTGGGTAACATCAGCCTCGCGAATGCGGCGGGAAACATCACGGCGATCGAGTAACACGCGATTGCCGTCGCGCGTCGGTTCCAGCGCGATGTACGACCGCTTCGCAAGGTCAAGCAATATGTCGCCATCACCGACGAAGATATCGTTCTCAATGGCCTTGAGCGCCAGCGCGCGGTACATGGCGCCGCTTTCCAGATTCACATAGCCGAGTTTGCGCGCCAGGTGCGCGGCGATGGTGCTCTTGCCTGCCCCGGCCGGGCCATCGATGGCTATGACGAGTTGCTTTTGCTGCGTGTCGTTCATTCCGTACTATCGTTCCCAGGCTTTTCCGTTGGCGGCACATCCGTGCGCGGGTTGGCGGGTCGTGGCGTGCCGGTACGCGGAGGCCGGTCGGTGCGTGGTCTATCGGTGCGAGGTCGATCGGTTCGAGGTCTGCTGCTGCCGCCGCCAGGGCGGTCGCCGCGCGGCTTATCACTGCGTGGCCTTCCACTACCGGGACGATCGCTTCGCTGACGATCGCTTCGCTGACGATCGCTGCGTGGTCTGTCACCGCCAGGACGATCGCTGCGACTCTGTCGAGACGCGCTACGCGGCTTCTTGTCGGACATCGAAGGACGCGCGGGACGCGGTTCCGGACGCGGAGGA
>JBBRZF010000049.1:0-20073 GCA_038236965.1 Terriglobales bacterium
ACTTTGTGCCGCACCTTTGTTCGCCGCAGCTTTCGCCGCAGGCTTCGCGCTCTTCCGCGCAATCTTGTCGTGCTTGGCGACGGATTGGGCGAGCCAATCCTTGGAGTCGCGTGCGGGGGCAGCGGGGCGATTGCTCTGCCATTCCGCGGAGCCCTCATCGTTGGCAATCGCATCGAGTGACCGCCTGGTGAGCACGGAGAAATCGAATTTGTCGATGTCGTAGCCGGGAACGGCGGCCTGATCGCGATGCTTGAGCAGAAGCCATTCGGTGCCTTTCGAGCCGGGGCGGCGGGATTTCATGTGGGCGAGCGCGAACTCCCCATTCAGCTTTTTTCCATTGAGACGGAACTTGAGGCTGCCGGATTTCAGCATTTCCGATGCGTCGCCCAGAGGTTCCCAGGTTCCGGTGTCCCAGACCATCACGGTTCCCGCGCCGTAGTTTTCGGGCGGGATGATGCCCTCGAAATTTATGTAGGAGACGGGATGATCCTCAACCTGCATGGCCAGACGCTTATCCGCCGGATCGAGCGAAGGGCCCTTGGGAACGGCCCAAGACTTGAGGACACCTTCCATTTCGAGGCGGAAATCGTAATGAAGGTGCGAGGCACGATGTTTTTGCACGACGAAGCGTCGCGCGGATTTCTTCTCCACTTTTGCTGGAGGTTCGGGAGTTTTGTCGAAGTGCCGCTTACGCTTGTATTCCTCTAGCGCCATAGCGGGTTAGATGACGAGCGGGAGCTTGCTGCTGTCCGGGAAGCAATACAAAGGGCTACGCCGGAAGGTGTGACCGAAGGGTGTGACCTGGGGAAAAGTTTGAAGGGTTTTGGCGAGGTTTTTGGTTTGTGAATTCCGGGAAGTTCTGTAGAATTCGCGGAACGGCCTTGTCGCTCTCTGAGTAGCCAAGGCTCCGGCGCAAGCCGGAAACAGAAGAAACGGTGAAGAAGGCGAACTCTAACGAGTTTGCCTTTTTGTTGCAAAAAGTAATCCGCAGCGTCACGCTGCGGGTACTCTGGGTGCATCGAACTAAGCACGATAAAGAGCTGAGGTGAGGTGTTCATGCTTCGTCGCATATCGCTGATCACAATTCTGCTGTTTGCATTCGGATACCTTGCGGTCGCGCAACAGTCCTCTTCCGCTGCTCCCCAGGACAATACGAAGAACGACGCGCAAAAGCAGGATAAAAAAGGTAAGAAGAAGGACAAGAAAGATAAGAAAGATACGAAGAACGAGGATGTCCGCGATGCGGCGGTCTTCTCCGACGCCGTGGCAACCGATGTCCTGGGACAGATTCGTGATGGCCTGGAAGGACACAGCCAGCGACTGTTGCTCTCGGCCTTCAATGACAATGAGTTCGAGGGCTACCTGATTTTCGAAGACCAGATACAGCAGTACTTCGAAAAGTACGAAGGATTCCGCGCACACTTCCGTATCATCCAGACGAGCATCGAGGGCGCGAAAGGCGTGGTGCTGGCCGAGTTCGACGTGGAGGGCATGCCGAGAAGCGGAGGCGCCGCCATGCGTCGCAGCAACCAGTTACGATTCGAACTGGAACGCGGCAAGAAGGGCTGGAAAGTGGTGGACATGCGACCGCGAGGATTCTTCTCTTAGTACCAGACTGAGTGGATGTGAAACGCCCCTGGAGAAGCGGGGGCTTTTCTCTGCCCGGTTGCTACACTGTTGGCATGAAGAGGGATTATCCGGAGAGACCGATCGTCGGCGTTGGTGGCGTGGTGGTGCACGGAAATCGCGCGCTGATCGTGCGTCGAGCGACAGAACCGTTGAAGGGCGAGTGGTCGATCCCCGGCGGCGTGCTGGAGTTGGGAGAAAAACTGCGCGCCGGCGTGGAACGCGAAGTCCTCGAAGAGACGGGACTCGTCGTGGAAGCGGGCGAGGTGCTGGACGTCTTCGACAGCATCTTTGGCGATGAAGAAGGGAAGACGCAATACCACTTCGTGCTGGTGGATTATCTATGCATCGCGAAATCGGACGCTGCGATTGCGGCAAGCGACGTCAGCGAAGTGCGCTGGGTGACAACCGAGGAGTTGAGCAGGATTGAGATTCGCGAAGTAACCGCTGGAGTCATCAAAAAAGGTCTCGCCCTCGCGCACCATCTACGTGTTTCCAAAGAAAGCAACGCCCCGCTTCTGTAGCCAAGCGGGGCGTCGGTAAGCTGTTTGATTTGGCTTGAGGCGGGCTCACCCTGGCATCACCGCGCGTAACCCAAATGTACGCTTCGGATAGCTTTTCGTGACCCTGCGACAAACTTTACTGGAACGTGCCGCACCCCGGCGCGATCGAACGGCGACAGAGTGGAAAAGTCTGGCGAGAAACTGTAGAGCGAACGCGCCCTAAGCCTCAGCCACCTCACTAATTAGTCGTAAATGGCTACAGTCTGAACTCGTCTGCATTCGACCACCTCCTTTCCAGTGTATGGAGATAATACAAATCCGAAGCGATGTTGTCAAACTAGTTAACATACTTCGTTTCTGTAGGATACAAGCGGCTCTCCAGCTACTCGCCTTTCCAGGTGTAAGCGCCGGGCTGAGGAAGTCCAAGGTGCTTCAGGACGCGGTTGGCGAACTCACGCGCCATGGTTTCCGCCGAGTCGGGCCGGTTATAGAGCGCGGGGATGAGCGGAAAAATTGTTGCGCCAGCTTCAGCCGCGGCCGTCATGTTGCGGAGATGGATGAGGTTGAAAGGTGTTTCCCGGACGCAGAGCAGGAGCGGCTTTCGCTCCTTGAGGCAGACGTCGGCAGCGCGCTCGATCAGTCGATCGGCAAGTCCGTGGCTGATCTTGGCAAGCGTGCCCATGGAGCAGGGAATCACAACCATGGCGTGCGTGGGGTAGCTGCCGCTGGCGACGTTTGCGCCGATGTCGGAGTTGTTCTGCTGCTGAATTTTCTGTGACTCGTGTCCGAGTAGCTGCGCGACGAAGTTGTTGCGTCCAGCCAGGCCCAACTCTTCGGCGATGACGCGCAAAGCGTTGTCGCTGGCGATGAGGTCGACCCTGCGAACGCGCTCATCCTGCTCAAGCAGCAGCAGGAGTTCTCGTGCGAAGAGGGATCCGCTGGCACCTGTAATGGCGACGGTGAGAGTGAGGGGTTCTGCTTTCGTGATGAATGGCATCCAACCTTAAGGTTAGTGCGAACCCCCGCAAACGGCAAGACCGAGCAACTCGGAATCGGCCTGCCGGCGGGTGGGAGTCCATGGGAACGTCCAGGCTGAGGATACGAAGGAGTTCGGCGCAACTGCATGCGCTGGTACAGTTGGAGCGTGAAATCCGCGCCAGCGATACCCACGCGCGTCGAAAATATTTACGCGAGTTCGCGGAAGCCTACCAGCTCTACACCCAGGTGATAACCACGGAAGAAGTAGACCGGGCGGTGCTCTCGAGCGACATTGCACTGGTGGGCGACTACCATGCACTGCCGGCCTCGCAACGATTTGCGGCCCAGGTTGTGCAGACGGTAGCCTCCTCGCAGCGTACCGTCATCCTGGGACTGGAAACCGTTTTCTCGCGCGACCAACACATACTGGAGGAATGGCAAGCCGGTGAGATCGACGCGGAAGAACTTCGGGATCGCATACGCTTCGACCTGGATTGGGGATACGATTGGGCTCCCTTCTATGAACTGCTGTCTGCCGCGCGGAAGGCGGGAGCGCTCTCGTTCGGGTTGGATTGCATGCCGCGGGGCGACCTGAGACGGATAGGGGCTAGAGACAGGCATGCGGCCGACAAGATAGCAGAGATCAGGGCTGCGCATCCGGAAGCCGCGCTGGTGGTGCTTTTCGGAGAATCTCACCTGGCTCCGCAGCACCTGCCGGAGCTACTGAAACAAAGGCTGCCGCGCGAGCAGATACTCACCTTGCTGCAGAATATCGATCCGCTGTACTGGCGCGCCGCCGGCGAACCGCACGACCGTGTGGAGGCCGTGCGAATTCGACAGGACGCGATCTGCGTCTTCAATTCCACTCCGCTGGAAAAATATGAGAGTTACCGCCTTTGCATAGACAGGTGGCGCTGCGAACGCACCGGACCTCCTGACCTCGCTCCCACGGTCTACAACCTGGTAGACGCGTTATTGCAATTTCTGAATATCGATAAATATGCTCCTTTGCCTGGGCGCGGAAGACTTTTCGTCGATGTGTTGCCCGAGATATGCAGTCGCGAATCTTTAGAAGGATTACGAAAGGCCTTGCAACGAAAACGTGCGACGGAAAAAGAGATTGCTGACGTGCTATTGCGAGTTGAGAACTCGGGATGTTGCTACGTTCCCAGGATGAATGTCGTATTCGTGCAGCGGTTTGAACTCCTGCATGGCGCAGAAGCCACGGCGCAGTTCGTTCACGCGGCCTGTTCGAGTGCGATCGGCAATCCGCCACTGCGTCTGTTGCCGCAACTGGAAGAACAGGCGAACGATGAAGTGACAGACGATGCGTTCTACGCGCGCTGCATAGAGATCGCGTTGGGATATTTCGGTTCGCGCGTGCTGTACCCGGCGCGTCCGTCCGTGCGAGAGCAGGATCTATACGCGCTGTACGCACGCTCGGTCGAAGAGATCGAAGAGCAATCGCGATTCAGTTATCGAGACTACATGCAGATGATCGACTTTCTTGTATTGCACAAGGATTATGAATCGAATGCGCGAAAATACTGGCAGACCCCGGCGCTTATCCACGAAGGCCGCGAGTACACAGGCGAGCGCCTGGAGTTCGTCACGAAACAACTCGGATATATGCTGGGGAGCGAATTGTACGACGCCTACGTTTCAGGTCAGGTACATAAGCGATTCATTCGCTCCGTCTTCTTCAGCAACCTGGAGCGCCCCGGCGCGGCTCACTCTCTGTATTTTGCGATGGTACGCCGTTCACGCAGGCCGAGGCATCGCTGGGTCGCCTAAACTGGGCGGGCTCAACTGGGCAGACAAAAGCACGGCTGGTGTAAGCTGTTCTTCACACGATGAACGCCACCGACATCAAGAAATTGTTCGAACAGGTTCGACGCGGCAAGCTCTCTCCCGACGAAGCCGTGCAGCAGTTGAAAAGCCTTCCCTTTGAAGACCTCGGATTTGCGAAGGTCGATCACCATCGCGAGTTGCGCGCGGGTATGCCAGAGGTGATCTTCGGCCCGGGAAAAGATCCCGCACACCTGGCGGAAATATTCGTAAAGCTGGCAGCCGAGGGCAACAACGTATTGGCCACGCGCGTGTCTCCGGAACAGGTGCGAGCCGTGCGCAAGAAGATGCGCAAGGCCGAGCACAACAAACTCGCGCGCGCACTAACCCTGAGACAGAAGGATGAAAAAGTAGGGAAGGGGAAGATCGTCGTCGTCTGCGCCGGAACCAGCGATGTCCCGGTCGCCGAAGAAGCAGTGGTGACGGCCGAGTTGATGGGCAACACCGTGGAGCGCGTCTACGACGTGGGCGTGGCGGGAATCCACCGACTCCTGGCGCACAGAAGCGTGTTGAGCGAAGCGCGTGTGGTCATCGTCTGCGCCGGCATGGAAGGCGCGCTGCCAAGCGTGGTCGGCGGACTAGTAGGCGTTCCGGTCATCGCTGTGCCGACGAGCATCGGCTACGGCGCCTCCTTTGGCGGAGTGACGGCCCTGCTGGCGATGATGAACTCCTGCGCCTCGAACGTGACCGTGGTGAACATCGACAACGGCTTTGGCGCCGGATACGTAGCCAGCATGATCAACCGACTGTAGCCGATCCTTTCGTGTGCGCGGTACTATCCCAGTTTCTGGTCCGGTCGGTCTTTCGGGAAACAACAAACGCGCGGCGATGAGCCGCGCGTTATCTTTTATGCAGCGAGACTATTTCCGAGCTTCGAGACCTTCTCCGCCTTTGCCGTTAAAGACGCGACGAAATATCTTGTCGACATTGCGAAGCTGACGCTTGATGTCGAACGCATTCTCGATCACCTGGCGATCCACTTTGCTGGTGATCTCCTCGTCATTCAAAACGAGTTCGCGGAAGTTGAGTTCTTCCTTCCATGCGCGCATGGCATCGCGCTGCACGATCCGATAAGCATCCTCTCGCATGACTCCAGCCTCGACGAGGTCGAGCAGTAGTTGTCCGCTGAACACCAGTCCCCCTGTCGAGTCCAGATTCCGCAACATGCGTTCGGGATACACCAGCATGGTATCGACCAGCGACGTCATCTTCTGCAACATATAGTCGATGAGCGTCGTAGAGTCGGGAATGATGACGCGCTCAACCGAGGAATGCGAGATGTCGCGTTCATGCCAGAGAGCGACGTTCTCAAAGCCGGCCTGCGCGTTCGCTCGTACGACGCGCGCCAGTCCGCTGACCTGCTCAAGCTGGATGGGATTGCGCTTGTGCGGCATGGCGCTGGATCCCTTCTGCTTTTCGCTGAAGAATTCTTCTGCCTCACGCACCTCGGTCTTCTGCAGATGACGGATCTCTGTCGCAATCTTATCGAGCGTGGAAGCCATCACGGCCAGCACGGAAAGATAGTACGCGTGGCGATCGCGCTGGATGACCTGCGACGAAATGGCTGCCACCTTCAGTCCCAGGCGAGCGCATATCTGCTCTTCATATTCGGGATCGAGATGAGCCGAGGTGCCGACGGCTCCGGAGAGCTTTCCCACGCGCATCTGTTCGGAGGCGTGTTCGAAGCGCTCAAGGTTACGCTGCATCTCGGAGTACCAATTCGCCAGCTTAAGTCCGAAGGTGATCGGCTCGGCGTGAACGCCGTGTGTGCGTCCGATCATGGGCGTGTCCTTGAACTCGAAGGCGCGGCGACGGAGCACCTCGATAAAGCGCTCGATGTCTGCGCGAATGACGGCGGAGGCCTGCTTGATAAGCAGCGCCTGCGCGGTATCAACGACGTCATTGGAGGTGAGCCCGTAATGTAGCCAGCGCGCCTCGGGACCCACTTTTTCCGCGACAGCCGTGGTGAAGGCGATGACGTCGTGCTTCACTTCGGCTTCGATGGCCTGTATGCGTTCCAGGTCGAAGTCGCCTTTGTCGCGCAAGGCGCGGGCGGCGGACTGGGGGACAAGTCCGGCATCGGCAAGGGTTTCCGTGGCGGCGAGTTCGACTTCGAGCCAGGTGCGGAACTTGTTGTCTTCGCTCCAAATGCGAGCCATCTCAGGCCGCGAGTAACGAGGAATCAAGGCAGCGCTCCTTCTAAATGAAAACTGATAATCTGGCGCCCACATGCGCCCGGAAGGTAAGTGGAACCCGTAATTGTACAGGTTAGCGAGTGGAGTCCTCAAACCAGTCGCAAAGTTAGTGAACCATCAGAGCTGCAAAGTCATCTGAATGGAGACAAGCGCAACTCCCGCCCACGGGTGAAATAAATCTTGACACGATATAATAGATAACGATGAACGGCGACCAAGGCTTTGGCGAGGACGACTTTCGTGCCCTCGCGGAATTCCGGTATCACATGAGGCGGTTCCTGCGCTTTAGCGAAGGCGCCGCACGCGAGGCAGGCCTCGAACCACAGCATTACCTCATGATGTTGGCCATCAAGGGATTGCCCGAAGGTGTGCGAGCGTTGGTCGGAGAACTGGCCGAACGTATGCAGTTGCAGCACCACAGCACCGTTGAACTGGTGGACCGCCTCGAACGTCAGGGTCTGGTGCAACGCAAGCGACGCCCGGAAGACCGGCGCGAAGTGCTGGTTCTGCTCACGCCGAAAGCTGAAAAGCTGGTGCGGCAACTGGCCATGGCTCACAAGAAACAGCTGCAAAGCGACGGCCCCGAACTGCTGAAAGCACTCCGCAACGTAATGGCCGCAAAAGGGACGAAGGCGTTAGCGGCATCGAGCGTATCTCCCAAAGCGCGGAGCACACGCGCGTCATCCGTGTAGCCGCAGAATTCGTGGTAATGTGTCTCTCGATTTCTGAGCCTTTCCATTCACTGGAGATAGCATGAAACGTGTATGCGCGTTTTTCTTGACGTTGGTCATGACGTTCCCGGTTTCGCTATTTGCCGCCGCAGACGATTCTCTCCGCGGTTTCTCGACGCCCTCCGCTAAAACCGAGCGCGATTGGGAAACCAAGTTTCGTACGATTCCCCAGCCCAACAACATGCGTGAATACATGCGCCGTCTCAGCGCGCGTCCGCACCATGTTGGTTCCGCGTATGACAAGGAGAACGCGGAATGGATACTCGCGAAGTTCAAGGAGTTCGGCCTCGATGCGCACATCGAGAGCTTCAGCGTGTTGTTTCCCACTCCCAAAGTCCGGCTGGTCGAGATGCTGGAACCCACCAGGTTCACAGCGAAGCTGGAAGAGCCCGCCATCGCCGGCGATCCAACATCGAATCAGAAATCTGAACAGTTGCCGACCTACAACGCCTACTCCATCGACGGCGATGTCACGGGTCCGCTCGTCTTCGTAAACTATGGCCTGCCCAAGGACTACGAGGAGCTGGAGCGACTCGGCGTCTCCGTCAAGGGCGCGATCGTCATCGCGAAATACGGACACTCCTGGCGCGGAATCAAGCCGAAGGTCGCCGCAGAGCACGGAGCGATTGGCTGTCTCATCTATTCCGATCCCAAGGACGACGGCTTCTTCGAGGAAAATGTTTTTCCCGAAGGACCGATGCGCAATCCGCAAGGTGTGCAGCGAGGCAGCGTGATGGACTTCACATCGTCGAACCCTGGCGATCCTCTCACGCCGGGCGTCGGTGCAACTCCCGACGCAAAACGCCTCGCCATCAAGGACGCCGCCAGTATCACGAAAATTCCTGTGCTGCCGATTTCCTATGGAGACGCGCAACCGCTGCTGGCTGCCCTGAAGGGGCCAATGGCTCCTGAGAATTGGCGCGGAGCCTTGGCAATCTCCTATCACGTTGGCCCAGGTACAGCGAAAGTGCATCTGAAGGTTCAATCCAATTGGGACATGAAGATGGTGAACGACATCATCGCAAAAATCCCCGGCTCAGTCGCTCCGGATGAATGGATCGTGCGCGGAAACCATCATGACGCCTGGGTGAACGGCGCTCAAGATCCGATCTCTGGACAAATTTCCTTGCTGGAAGAAGCGCGCGCCTTGGGCGAACTTTTGAAGCAGGGATGGAAGCCGCGAAGGACGATCATCTACTGCGCGTGGGACGGTGAGGAGCCGATGTTACTTGGCTCAACCGAGTGGGCAGAAACGCACGCCGAAGACTTGCGGAAGCACGCCGCCGTGTACATCAACACCGACGGCAACAATCGCGGCTTCTTGCAACTGCAAGGCTCGCAATCCCTGGAACGCCTCATGAATGATGTAGCGCACGATGTTCAAGATCCGGAAACTGGAATGACCGTATGGAATCGTATGCACCTCGCGGGCATACGAAATGCGAATTCCGCGGATGATCGCGCCGAACTTCGCAAGCGTCGCGATATGCGCATGGACGCCTTGGGTTCTGGTTCGGACTACACCACATTCCTCGATCATCTGGGCGTCGCAAGTCTGAATCTCTACTTCGACGGTGAAACGCCCGAAGGCATCTATCACTCCATCTATGACGACTTCTATTGGTACACGCATTTCGCCGACACCGAGTTTGTCTATGGACGCGCGTTGGCACAGATGGTCGGAACCGCCGTCATGCGTATGGCCGACGCAGAAGTTATTCCTTATGAATTTGGTGATTTCGCGGACACCGTGCAGAAGTACAACAAGGAATTACAGAAGCTCCTGAAAGACAAGCAGGACGAGATACAGGAGCGCAATCAGGAACTCGAAGAGGGAGCCTACAAGGCTGCGGACGACCCGAAGAAACCCACCGTCGCTCCCAAAGCCGAGGCGGTGCCGCCGTATCTGAACTTTGCTCCCATGCAGAATGCTGCGGACATCCTGACGCACAGTGCCGAACGCTACGAGCGCGCTCTCACGGGCGCGCAAGCTAACGTCGGCAACGCAAGCAACGCCGCCCAACTCAACGATCTGAATCGCCGCCTGATCGGGACCGAACGTGCGCTGACCAGCGATGCGGGATTGCCGCGGCGTCCCTGGTTCAAGCACCTGCTCTATGCGCCCGGCGTTTATTCCGGATACGCCGCGAAGACCGTGCCCGGAGTTCGCGAAGGCATTGAAGAGAATCGTTACCCCGAGGCCGAGCAGGAGATCGGCCGTGTTGCCAAGGCCTTGCGCGACGAGGCCGCCATCCTTGATGTGGCGTCGGGGATTTTGGAATCCATGAAATAAGTGTTGCAAACGACAAGAGGCCACGCTGGTTGGCGTGGCCTTTTTTTCTTGCCGAAAAAATTGTGGTGATTCCGATTTACGCGTTAGTGACGCCCAGGCGTTTCGACATTTCTTCGTAGAGAAAGCCTTCGCCCGGCTTGTAAGGCTGAACCCACTCACCGTCGATAACGAACTGCGGGATGGCGCGCTTCCCGGTGCGGCTCACCACTTCGTCCGCAGCTCCGGGGGTGGTTTCTATGTTGATTTCCTGGAACGGAATTTTGTGCTTCTCCAAAAAGCGTTTGGCCTCGCGACAATCAGGACACCAGCTTGAGGAATATACGATGAGTTCCATAGTGATTGGATGAGGCTGCTGCCCAACAGGTGCAGAAAAGAGTGCGGCGAGTTCTAAAAGAGGGCGGGTGGCCCGTTCAAGCCTTCCTTTTGCTTGAGCGGGGAGCGAGAGCTTGCGGAGAGAAGTTCATCTTGTTTGCGTTCGCGGTTGTTCGCCGCCTGTTCTGATTCGACCTCAAGACCAACGCCTGGCCGTTCACGTGGGTTTAACGCATAAGTAGTGAAGGCGCGAGGCTCAGAGTAATCCGGTGCAGAGCCCCACGAAAAGGCCAGCAAGAATCTGCTGGCCTTGTGGTGTCTGGAGAGACGGTGACGCAAGCCTCGCTCGCGCCGAGGTAGCTACAGCGTTTTCAGGAACGCGAGCAGATCGCGCTTTTCGCGTGCTGTGAGGTGGAGATCGAAGCGTTGGTCGTAGAAAGTTATTGCTTCTTCCAGCGTTGCAGCAGCTCCGTTGTGGAAGTACGGCGCGCGTGCTGCGAGTCCGCGAAGGATGGGGCCTTTAAATTTTCCCAAGTCGGCGCATTTGCCGCTGATCATCGCTCTTCCGGGGTCGCTCACTTTCACTATCGTGCCGTCGTTGCACTGAAATGTGAACAGTGGCAGGTCTGGCGTGCGCTTGGCTTCATCGGTAAGGCCGATGTTCAAGGGAGCGGTCACCGAATGATTGCCAATGTTGGGCGAATCGTGACACGTGGTGCAGAACCCGTTAATTACGGGAGCGTTGAGATTGTCATTCAGACCCGCTACGCCAGTGATCGCGATCGGGCGAGTGTTGAAGATGGCTTCGCCGCGCGCTACGGCTCGCCGTGCTTCCATGCGACCGCCGGAATCGTCGCCGCGAGACGAAGTCCACGCCTTGTAAATATCAAACACCTTCGGATCGAAGCTCGCTCCCGTTGGATTTTGTCCCAGAGGATCGTTGATTCCGATGAAGAACTGTTGTGTTGAGAGATTAGCAGGGCCGCCTCTGGCACCATCGACGCTAAGATCGCCTGCGTCGTTATCCTCTATCTGGGCGGTGAACAGCGATAGCTCGAAGGCAACAATCTGATTGATCTGCTCCTGCGTTGGAGGGTGTGCAGCTTGCGCGTGCCCAAGCGTGGCGCTCTGGACTTGGTGGGCAAGGTTTACCAGCATCGGCTCGCCTTTGAAAGTCTCGCGGCCATCCCACATGACGGTGCTTAGAAACGGCAGGTTTGTAGAAGGAAGCGGCCTTCTGTAAACCGAAAGCGTTGGCGCCGCTGTGCAGTCATAAGGATCGTCAACGGTCAGAAGGCTAAATTCCGCATTCGGGGGGATGCTCAACTCGACCCGAATCAAGCCTTTGCTGAGGAGAAGTTTGTAAGCCTCGCGGCGCTCATCCAAGGTGGTGACTGGAGTGGTTGGGCAGGTGGAGCCGTCGTTCGGGCGGAAGACAGGATCGGTACCGCTGGTCGCTCTGAATATCTGACGCAGGTGTTGCGGCGTGATGGACCAGCCATCACTGGCCTGATGGCAGGAAGCACAGGAACGCCCGTTCGAACCCAGGCTCTGGAAAAAAGGCCCCGTCGTGTCGAGATGACTGCCTGTCGTCCTAGTTGCAATCACACCGCTAGAATCGCGGAATTGAATAGTGTTGGAGGTGACATTTCCGCCCAATGCGGCAACACCAACCCAACCCAGTGCGAACGTGATGCCAACGAGAGTCAAAGTGCGGAAGCAACGCCAGAACGGCCGGACGCGATGTCTAATTGTCATTGAACGATCCCCCCAAACGAAATCTATTCTTTTAAGTTGCTCCCAGGGATGACACGTGCGGCAATGAATATGCCACGACATAATCGCGTTCTGCAACGGCACGTTCAAATATTTTTTGATGAATGACTCTGGATGAGGTGAGGTGAGCTGCTGACCGGACTCTATGATAATTCCGAGTAGCGCAAAGAGCGCAAAAAAGTAGGGGAGCGTTTTCGCTCCCCTATGGTTGAGGCTGAACTAACTGCTTATGCCGAGTACAGAAGGATGCCTTCTGCCGCTTCCTCGCCCACCGGGCGATAGAAGAGCTGGTTGTTGTCGAGGTAAACCTCGATGAAGGCGGGCCGCGTCTTGAAGGTGCCCTGTATGAGCGCCTCGGAGAGCGGGTCCTCGATGTACTTCTGCAACGCGCGACGCAATGGACGCGCGCCATACGTGCGGTCGCTGACCGTCTTGTCCAGAATCCACTTGCGAGCTTCCTCGGTCACCGTGATGGTGATGGAGCGCTGCGACAGGTTCTGGTTCAACTGATTGACCATCAGCTCGACGATCTGAATCAGGTCGGGTTCCGTCAGCGACTGGAAGAGGATGACCTCATCCAAGCGGTTCAGGAATTCCGGATTGAAGGTCTTCTTCACTTCCTGCTTCACCATCTCTTCGACCTTGTCGGAGATGACATCGTCCTTCTCGCTCTGAAAGCCAAGCCCAGTGCGCTTCATCAAGTGACGCGCGCCGATGTTCGAAGTCATGATGATGATGGTGTTCTTGAAATCGACCTGGTTGCCGAGTCCATCGGTAAGCTGGCCGTCTTCAAACACCTGCAGCAGGATGTTAAAGACATCGGGATGCGCCTTTTCAACTTCGTCGAGCAGTACGACCGAGTACGGTGCGCGCTTCACGCGTTCCGTAAGCTGTCCGCCCTCTTCGTAGCCCACGTAGCCTGGAGGCGAACCGATGAGCTTCGAGACCGAATGCTTTTCCATGTACTCCGACATATCGAAGCGTATGAGCGACTTCTCGCTGCCGAACATGAACTGCGCCAAGGTGCGCGCGACTTCCGTCTTGCCGACGCCGGTCGGTCCCAGGAACAGGAACGAGCCGATGGGGCGATTGGGACTCTTCAGTCCCGCACGCGAACGACGGATGGCGCGGGCCAGGGCCGAGATGGAACGGTCCTGCGAAATGACACGCCGGTGCAATTCTTCTTCGATGCGAAGCAGCTTCGCCGATTCTTCTTCCTTGATGGAGGCCACGGGAACGCCGGTCCAGCGGCAGACAACATCTTCAATGTCTTCGCGCGTGACGACGCCGGTTGTGGACTCATCCAGGTGATATTTTTCGCGAAGAGCGCGCAGGTTCTCGCGCTCCTTGCGTTCTTCGTCCGAATAGAAACGCGCCTTCTCGAATTCGTGATTCGCGATTGCGTTCTCCATCCGGTGAACGATGAACTTGATACGCTTCTGCACTTCCGTGATCTCTTCGGGAAGCGCGGTCTGGCGCAGTTTTACGCGAGCGCCGGCTTCATCAATAAGGTCAATGGCCTTATCGGGCAGGAAGCGGTCCGGGATATACCGGTTGGAATGCGAGACAGAGAACTGTATCGCCTCATCGGTATAGGTGACGGCATGGAATTTTTCGTAACGGTCCTTGATGCCGAACAGTATTTTGGTGGCAGTCTCCTCATCGGGAGGCGGCACCTTAACGGCCTGGAAACGGCGTTCCAAGGAGCGGTCCTTCTCAATCGATTTGCGATATTCGCCCGGCGTGGTTGCGCCGATGCATTGGATCTCTCCACGAGAGAGGGCCGGCTTGAGGATGTTGGCCGCGTCGAGTGAACCTTCCGCAGAACCAGCACCGACCAGCGTATGCAATTCGTCGATGAAGATGATGGAATTCTGCGACTCCATCAATTCCTTCATGATGGTCTTAAGACGCTCTTCGAACTGGCCGCGATATTTCGTGCCAGCCACGATCAAGGAGAGGTCAAGAGCGAGGATGCGTTTGTCAGCCAGGAACGACGGAACTTCGCCATCCGCGATGCGTTGGGCGAGGCCTTCGACGATGGCGGTCTTGCCGACGCCAGGCTCGCCGATGAGCACCGGATTGTTCTTGGTGCGCCGGCAGAGGATCTGAATGGTTCGGTCGAGTTCCTGGTCGCGTCCCACGAGCGGATCGAGCTGGTTGTCCATCGCCGACTGTGTAAGGTCGCGCGAGAACTCCGCTAACAGCGAAGACTCGCGCGAACGCGGCGACTGGGCAGGAGCAGTTTTTTCCTGCGAAGTGCGGGCCAGCTCTTCACGGATGGTGGAGAGACGCAGACCGCGCTCGTGCAGGATCTCAGCGGCAAAGCATTTTTCTTCGCGCAGGAGCCCAAGGAGCAGGTGTTCGGTGCCGATGTGTTTATGCGAGAGCCGTTCCGCTTCTTCCGCGGCATAGGCGAGCACGCGTTTGCACTCGTTGCTGAGCGGCAGATCCACGGAGGTAGAAACCTTTTCGCGGATCGTGGTGTGGCCCTCGATCTGTTTGCGTATGGAATCTACGGATGAGTGTTGCCGCAAGAACCGGTTAGTGAGCGCCTTGTCTTCGCGCAGGAGGCCGAGCAGCAGGTGTTCGGTCTCGATGTACGGAGAGCCGAATTGGCTTGCCTCGTAGCGCGCAAAAAAGATCACGCGTCTTGCCTTTTCTGTATACCTTTCGAACATTCGCTACCTTCTCCAAGTTCCTTGGATGCCGCAATGCGTATCCAGGAACCCCTCTCCCTGCTCACTTCATCCCGGATGCTCTTGGCAGTCCCGGTGAACCATCCACCGGAGCGGGCCGCAAGGATTTCAGCATCCGACCGCTATAACCTCGGATAGCCTGCGGTGAAACCGCGAGGACCCCGAGTTCTTCACCGCATCCGGAAGGTTCTTGGACCGGAGCGTATTTGCAACAACGACCTGAAACCTGTCCCTATGCGCCTGGGCGACTCTGGTCGGGGAGTTGAGCCAAGGCGACCGAATCCGGCTGCACCTCTTCAACGCGTCCAGAATGGAGGTAAAGAACCCGATTACACCGTCGCGCGAACGCAAGATTGTGAGTGACGATCAGGGAGGTGAGACGGTAGTCGGTATGTAAACGGGCGATCAATTCAAAAACTGCTTCCGCGGTGCGGTTATCGAGGTCTCCCGTAGGCTCGTCGGCCATAAGGATACTGGGTCCGGTTACCAGCGCTCTTGCGAGGGATACTCGCTGCTGTTCACCGCCGGAAAGTTCTCCAGTCCGGTGATGTCCGCGATCGGCGAGTCCCACTTCGAGGAGCCACTTGCGTGCTTCGTCCTCAGCTTGTCGCCTGGGGGTGCCCCGCAGGAGCAACGGCATGGCGACATTTTCGACTGCGGTGAATTCGGGCAGCAGGTAATGGAACTGCCACACGAAACCAAGTTCCTTGTTGCGAAACTCGGCCGCGGCGTCTTCTGATAGATTTTGCAGCTTGAGGTTGGCGAAATATACATCACCTTCGGAGGGTGTATCCAGAGCTCCGAGAATGTGCAAAAGAGAACTCTTTCCAGAGCCACTTTCGCCGACGATGGCTAGCATCTCTCCCTTCCTGACTTGGAAGGACAGGTTGTCAAAGAGCACTAAATCCGAGCTACCAGAGCGAAAGACCTTCTTGAGGCCTTCGACTCTAAGGATTTCGTTCTCCTCCATTGGATGCAGACGCAATCTCCCACGGTGCAGATTCGTAATATTCAGATTAGAACACGATGAAGTAAGGAAAGATGCTGGAAAAATCCGACGACGGTCGTTGAACGTTCGGGTTTGGAAAAAATCCAGAAGGCGTGCGGAGCCGAGGCAAGGCCAAACTGGTTATTCGTAGCGGAGAGCCTCGGCGGGAAGCACCTTAGAGGCGGAATAGGACGGGTAGATTGTTGCGACGAAAGAAATGAAAAGCGCAACAACTGCGACCAATAATCCATCGATAGCGCGCGGCGCGAAAGGAACATAGTCGATGGAATAGACCTCGGCGGAAAGGGAGACCAATTTGTAGTGTCCTGCTGCGAAGGAAAGTACGTAGCCGAGGATGAGCCCGATGATGGTGCCGATGACGCCGATGAGCATTCCCTGGAAGATGAAAATGCGGCGTATCTGCGCGCGCTTTGCGCCCATCGAAGCCAGCACGGCGATGTCCTTGGTCTTTTCCATCACCATCATGATGAGCGAGATGAGGATGTTAAGCGCCGCGACAAAAACGATGAGTCCGATGGTGATGAAAGTCACGACGCGCTCAAGGCGCAAAGCGCGGAAGAGAGCGCGGTTCTGGTCCATCCAACTGGTGGCTTGGAAGCCGGGGCCAGCGGCCTTCTCTAGCACCGTGCCGATCTCGCCGGCCTTATAGATGTCGTCCAGTTTGAACTCAATGACGGAGACGATGTTGCCGAGTCCAAAGAGCTTTTGGGCGTCGCGCAGACTTGTAAGAGCCCAAGCCGAGTCGTAATCGTAGAAACCGGATTGGAAGACTCCGGTCACCTTGAAGCGAACGTATTTCGGCACGATGCCGAAGGGAGTGAGTTCACCCTGAGGACTTGTAACAAGAACGACGGAACCGACGGTAGCGCCGAGTTCGTCGGCCATGTCCTTGCCGAGAATGATAGGCGGCAGCGAATTGAAGCGGCCGCGGGCGGCAGCCGTCGAAGTCGCATCCGGTGTCGTCGAGTTCGGAGCGGGCGTGTCTTGGGAATCGGGGAGGAGAGGCAGGGCCTGCGATTCTTCGAGCGCCTTCGTAGAGCCGACCTTTACCGAGGTGAGGAGTTCATTTACGTGTCGCTCGAGGTCGGGAACTACGCCTTTGAGAATTGCGCCTTTGGCGCGGGCTCCGCGCGAGATGAGGACTTGTTCATAGATTGCAGGCGCAGTTGCGATGACATGGGGCTGATGTCCCAGGCGTTCGGTGAGCGATTCCCAATCGAGGATGCCGTCGGAATTCACGCGCATCAGATTGACGTGCGCGGTGGAGCCGAGCAGGCGTTCCTGCAGATCCTGGCGGAAACCATTATTGATGGCGAGTGCGACGATGAGCGAGGCGACCCCGGCGGCCACTCCGATGACAGAGATGGTCGTGATAACGCCAATAACAGCCTGTCGGCGCTTGGCGCGAAGATAACGGGCGGCGATGAAGAGTTCAAATCTCAAGCGGTCGGCACTCAGCATTCAGCTACATCGAGATTGTATAGGATGCGCAGCTTACGATTTGCGCGCGGCCCGTCGCTACCAGAATCGGGGCAGGATAGCGGGCGTCACCGATTTGTACTCGCGGAACTCGCTGCCGAAGCGACGCTCCAGTTCTGCATCCTCCGTGCGAACAAGAAAAATTCCGGTGATGATGGCGAAGCCTGTCAGTGCGAACGTCGCGACTGTTGCGGTGAGGAAGCACCAGCCCAACATGGTGCAAAGATGCCCAGCGTAGAGCGGGTGACGCATGCGCCTGTGAAGTCCGGAAATGACAAGGTGCTGGTCGTGGCGTTCCGGCTCCAGCTCGTGGCGTCCGATGATCTTGTTCAGCGAGAAGTGCCGTTGTCCGCCGAAATAGATGTAAGCGGTCGCGCGCCAGAAGGGAATCGCCAGCAGGCGCGCGTACGGCGCGTCATACAGAAGAGTGAGTCGCCACGGAGCAGAAGCAACCGCTGCGAGGACCCACATCAGAATCCACGCAGGCGCAAGGACTTTGTATGGATTGCTGCGCTGCGAACGCCAATAGGCGATGAAGGGGTGCACCATCAGCCAGAAGGCCGGAATCGTCGAGTAGGTGGAGCAGACGATCCATCCGGCGATATCAATAACGTTCGTAGTCATTTTGCGGGGACGACGACTTTGGCCGTTCCCATATTGTCAAAGCGATCATAGAGGCGGACGACGATGGTGTGTTCTTCCAGCCCGGCAACTGTGGGCGCAGCCTTCGGTGCCGGGCGTTTACCTTTTGCGCGCTGCGGTTGTCCTGCGGGATTTTTCGCGCCCGCGGTTTCGGTTAAGTCCTGCTCGGCGGCGAGGGCTGCTACAGGCGCAGGAACAGGGATATAGAAGTCGTAGTTCTCTTGTCGCGAATCGGAGATCTCTCCGACGGGGGCCACGAACTGCCAATCTCCGGCGTCGATGGAGAACTCGGCGCGTCGTATGACCGAGAAACTATCGTTGGCGGTAAAGATGATGTGCAACTGCCCGGCATCGACCACGGCGGCGAGGTTGAAGATTGCGGGAGGAGTGTTATCCACTTCGAACCGCGAGCTTTCGCGGGTGCCGCTCGAGGCTTCTTCAGGCGAGTGAGCGGGTTCGTCGGAGGCGATGATGCGTATGGTGTATTCGCCATCGGGCAGCAATCCGGCGTCGAAGGTGTAGAAGCGATCGGCAAGATCGTTCTTCAGCAGCTTCCAGCGCGTCTCGTTGTCGCCGCGGTAAAAGATGCTGGAGGAAAGCTGGTCGTCGTTTTCGTCGTGCGCGGTCCAGCGAACGGCGATGGAATCGCGGTCGCGTTGCGGAGTGACGTTCTGCATCATTGCGGCTTGCTGACTGGCTTGCTCGTTGCTGCTTGCAGCCTGTGCGACGGTGCGCGGTGTGGCCTGGAAACGGTAACCCACTTGAACCGAGACGTCGTCGACTTCAGGAGCGACATTCTTCGGCAGGTAGTTCACGCGCACGCTATCCATCATGGGCGCGGGATTGCCGGAGTGGAGTATGGCGCGCCATTGAATGAAGCGGGCGGAAGGCGCATCGAACAATGGGTCCTTCTGCAAATCGATCTTCTTCCACGTACTCCAGTTTCGGTCGGGATTATCCACGTTGCCGCTGCGGGCAAAGTATTCCACGTTGCCGGTGTTGCGGGCCTCGAGGCGTCCCCAGCGGGAGAAAATGCGCGCGTCGAAGACATCGCTTTCAAATGTGCCGTCGCGCAGCACGGAATTCTGCAACGCAAATATCTTTCCCAGGTTGCTGGTCGCTGCGTAGGTTGCGCCGTTCAGACCGCGGGCAAATCCGATGACCTGGTTTGCGCTCATCTTGAGCAAATCGGTGAACTGCGAGGCCGAATCGATGGAGTAGATCTTTCCCTTGTTGCCAGTGCCGGCCAAGAGGTGGCCTTCGGCGTCGAATCCGAGTGCGTAGACAAGGTCCTCGCGCGAACTCCATAAACGTTTGGGAGAACCGTCAGGAGCGATTCGATAGATCTCCGACCCGGTTGCTCCCATGCCGGGCAGTGGAATCTGCGGGACGATATTGCCAGGTGTCCCGGCGGGGTTGATGAACCCGGTGGGAGTGGCAAGGATGGGGTTGGACGGAGAACCCATCTGATTCGCATTGGCGGCGCGTTTTTCACCGGCACCGGCGGCGTAGATGTTTCCCTGCGCGTCGAGCGCGAGCGCGGTGATCTCTTTCTTAGGAGCGCTGTAAAGGACGAAGGCCTCGCCCGCAGGCGAGATGCGGTAGATGAGTCCGCTGCCGTCCGAACCGGCGATGAGATTTCCCTTCGGATCGAAGACGATGGCGCGGATATGAGCTTCATCGCTTTTGAAGAAGACGGAGCCAGTGTTGACGCGATCAACGCGGAAAATCTCTCCGCGATCGCCAGTCGCAACATAAAGCCGCCCGTCTGGCCCAATGGCCAGCGCCCAGATGTATTTTGTCTTGGGATCGAAGTAGATGCTGGAGTTGTAGTTGGGATCGAGCGGAGCTGCATTATTGGCGGCAGCGGCGTTGTTCTGTTGCGCGCCTGCGGGTGCTGGCGGGGCAGAAGGTTTTGCGGCGGCTGCAACGGGATACGTGCGCGGCTCGATGCGGTAAACCTTGCCTTCGGGCGAAGTGGC
>JBBRZF010000050.1:0-19932 GCA_038236965.1 Terriglobales bacterium
AGCAAGCCGTCCGCGATTACGACAAAGTCCTCGAGCAGTTTCCCGGCGGAAACAAAGCTGCCGCCGCACAACTAAAAAAGGGATACGCCCTGCTGGAACTCGGCAACGCCGCCGCCGGCAATCGCGAACTCACCAGCCTCATCCAGCGCTACCCGCGCTCCCTCGAAGCCCAGCAAGCCCGCGAACGCCTAAACAAATCAGGCGCCAAAACCCCGGCAAAGCCCTCAGCAAAGAGAACCAAGTAAAAGACGCCAGACGTCAGACGCCGGGACTACAGACCTCAGGCGTCAGCAAAAGACAAAACCCGCCTAATCAGCGGGTTTTCCTTCTTAAATTTTTTCTTAAAGGTTTTCTTCGTGTCTTCGTGTCTTCGTGGTGAATTCTGCTCCTAATTGAATCAACAAGCAAAATATAAGGCGGCCCCTTCGGCCGGGGAGACCCGGGGACCGCCCATTGGACGCTGCAAAGCAATCCAGTTACCGCCTGTGGACACCCTCAGCTCCACAGCGCCCAATTGTGAACACCTCTCTATGCGTTCCCTTTCTTGAACACATCCCCATCCCAAATGTTTTGCAAAATTCGAGAGCTGCTGAAACTAGACGTCAGACACCAGACATAAGACGTCAGCAACCCCACAGCCCAGCAATTTTCGCCTTGCTGACTTTCCGATGTCTGCCTTCTGAGGTCTCTTCTTCGCCTTGCTGACTTTCGATGTCTGCCCTGTGACGTCTCTTCTTCGCCTTTTCTGACGTCCAACGTCTGACGTCCGGCGTCTGCCCTTACGTGCATCTCTACCCACCATTCGCACATCTCTCCCATGATGGATACCAAAGCCAATCGCGACGAAGACGATAAGAAGGGTGCGGTCGAACAAGACCGTCCAGGACAGAAGACAAACGTTGCTCCTCTGTCCGAACAGCTCGACCACCAATATCAGGATCCCCTGAATAAAATGAGTGACTCCGATTACCCCGAGCCCGGACAGAACGAAGAACACTCAGGCGAACCACAAGGCCGCAATCAACTCGACCGCGACACCAGGGCCAAAACAAAACTCCAGCGCGATCCCGACGGCAACAGTCCCGATGGCTCGGTAGAAACCCAAGACCCAACCATCCCCAAAGACGACGACCGAGTGGCCTAAAACCAGACGCCAGACCTCAGCAAACCAGACGCCAGACTTCAGCCGAAACAAAACCCGCCAAATCAGCGGGTTTTCCTTCGTATAGTCTCTCTTAAAGCTTTTCTTCGTGTCTTCGTGGTGAATTCTGCTTCTAAGCTAACGCTGTGCATGAAGTCTGCCCTTGGTTCTAGCTCGCGTCTAACGTCCGACGTCTGACGTCTGCCTTCCGACGTCCGGCGTCTGCCTTCCGGCGTCTGCCGTCTGACGTCTGCCTTCTGCCCCTACCGCAACTCCTCCATGCACGCATCCAGCACGCTCTTCGGCGGACGCGTTATCGCTTCCGGCAGCGTTGCCAGCGGCTCATCCGTCATGTTCAGCATGTCCACAAAGCTCGGAGCTTTTGTGTTGATGTAGAACACGCCCGTCAACACGTCGCCTGCTTCGTGCGCTTCCATGATGCGCTTCACCGCCCCAATGCGGTTCGTCGCGTCGTAATCTTTTTCCAGTTTGCGCAGACGCAGTTGCGAACCATCGTGCATGGTCACGTTCAGGCTGCTTCCCTCTTCGTAATCCACGGAAATATCTTCGAACGACGGCACGAAGTTGATGTCATGCAGCGGCTCTTCGTGGTCCTTCATAAATTTGTATGACTTCGTCGAGCCCTCATGATCGTTGAACGTTACGCACGGAGAGATCACGTCCAGCATCACCGTGCCGTTATGCGCGATGGCCGCCTTCAACATATGTTGTAGCTGCTTCTTGTCGCCGCTGAACGACCGTCCCACGAACGTAGCTCCCAGCTCGATCGCCAGCGCGCAAGTATCGATCGGCGGAAGATCGTTGATCACGCCGGTCTTCAGTCGCGAACCCTTATCCGCCGTCGCCGAGAACTGTCCCTTCGTCAATCCGTACACGCCGTTGTCTTCGATGATGTAGATCATCGGCAGATTGCGTCGCATCAGGTGGACGAATTGTCCGATGCCGATCGACGCCGTATCGCCGTCGCCGCTCACGCCCAGCGCGATGAGTTTGTGATTCGCCAGCACTGCGCCTGTCGCCATCGACGGCATGCGTCCATGCACCGAGTTGAAGCTGTGCGAACGGCTCATGAAATACGCCGGACTCTTCGATGAGCAGCCGATGCCGCTCAACTTCGCCACGCGTTCCGGCTGTATTCCCATATCGTAAAACGCGTCGATGATGCGCTCGCTGATCGCGTTATGTCCGCAACCCGCGCACAGAGTGGTTTTTCCGCCCTTGTATTCCAATACGCTCAGGCCGATGCGGTTGGTCTTCGGTGCCGTCGGAGTGGTAGCCATTACTTGTCCTCCTGCGAAACGATATCGTCCGTCACGGAGCGCGCATCGATTGGCAATCCGTTGTAATGCTTCACGCTGCGGAGTTTGTGTATCTCCGGAACCGCAATATCCAGCTTCAGCAACTCCATCATCTGCGCGTCGCGATTCTGGTCGATCACGTAAACGCGGTCATGGTTCTTGATGAACTCATGAACATCCGCCGTGAACGGATACGCCCGCAGCCGCAGGTAATCGAATTTCTTGCCGTACTCTTTTTCCATCTGGTCCAGCGATTCCGTCAGCGCCCAATGCGAAGTGCCGTAGCCGATGATGCCCAGCTTCGAGCCGTTATCGGTTTCCAGCACCGGCTTCGGAACCAGCGTGCGCGCGTGTTCGAACTTGCGCGACAGCCTGTCCATGTTGTTCTTGTAATCATCCGGACGCTCGGAGTATTGCGATTTCTCGTTGTGTCCGCTGCCGCGTGCGAAGTACGCCGCGCTCGGATGCTCCGTGCCCGGCAGCGTACGATAGCCCACGCCGTCTCCGTCCACATCCTTGTAACGGGCGAAGCCGCCAGCCTTTTCCAGCGCTTCCTTATCCAGAACTTTTCCCCGGTTGATCGGCACCGTCGGATACTCGAACGCTTCGCTCATCCAGTTGTTCATTCCCAGGTCGAGGTCGCTCATCACAAACACCAGCGTCTGCAGCGCCTCCGCCAGGTTGAAAGCCTCGCTCGCCATGCTGAAGCACTCGCCCACCGACGACGGAATCAGCATCACGTGTTTCGTGTCTCCATGCGAGAGCATGGCCACCGTCATGATGTCGCCCTGCGAGGTTCGCGTCGGCAATCCCGTCGAAGGGCCAACGCGCTGGATGTCCCAGATCACGCCCGGCACTTCCACGTAATAAGCCAGTCCCGCGAATTCACTCATCAGCGAAATGCCCGGGCCCGCCGTAGCCGTCATCGACCGCGCGCCTGCCCAACCTGCGCCGATCACCATTCCGATCGCGGCAAGTTCATCCTCCGCCTGCACGATCGCGAACGTCGCCTTGCCATCAGGCCCGATGCGATGTTCCTTCATGTATTCGATCAGCGTCTCCACCAGCGACGACGAGGGCGTGATGGGATACCACGTAACCACCGTCACTCCCGCGAACATACAGCCCAGTGCCGCCGCAGCGTTGCCGTCGATGATGATCTTGCCCGCCGTGTTGTCCAGGCGCTCCACCGAGAAAGGATCTTCCTTCGTCAGCGACGCCTCCGCGTAATCGTAACCGGCCTTCGCGGCATTCCAGTTCAACTCCGCCGCCTTCGGCTTGGTCAAGAACTGTTTGCGCACGGCCTTCTCCACTTCGGCCATATCGAAGTTCAGTATCTGCGCCACTACTCCGACGTAGATCATGTTCTTCACCAGCTTGCGCAACTTGGCGTCCGTGCAAACCGCGCCCACGATCTTGTCGTAAGGCACAGCGTAGAACGTCAGATCGTCGCGAAGCTCTTTCAAATTCAGCGGCTCGTCATACAGCGCGACTGCGCCCGCGGCCAGAGAGAGCACATCCTCTTTCGCCGTCTCCGCATTCATCGCCACCAGAAAATCAATTTCCTTTTTGCGCGCGATGTAACCATGTTTACTCGCGCGGATGGTGTACCACGTCGGCAGTCCAGCAATGTTGGACGGAAAGAGATTTTTGCCCGAGACGGGAACTCCCATCTGGAAAATGGTGCGCAGCAGGACCGTGTTCGCCGATTGCGAACCCGAGCCGTTCACGGTGGCGATCTGTATGCTGAAATCGTTGACAACAGGTTCGCGCCCAAGTCGGCCCGATGAGCCTTCATGCACGGCAACGTCTGTGGTGGCCATGTGGAATCCCTTCATCATCAATAACGAATGCGGTTAAAGAACTTAGATTGAGTGGGAAGATGGAAAGATTCTACATCAGCTCCGGTCGAACGTCACAGGCTTATGTGACGCCAACAGTTTGGCACGGCCTGACACTCGACCGGGTGCCCCACGTTCGCGCCGTGCTGTTCGGCGTTAACGTGGGTTAGGCGCAGGAGTCGGCAAAAGTTTCCCAGCTCTCGTCTTTTCGCTACTCTACATGGCGGTCGCGCACCCTTTCGACGCAAGTGTAACCCTGAAAGTGGGTGCCCGTGCCCTGCCCTTCTCGCGTTTTCTGCGAGAAGGGAAGGGCATTTCTATCTCACAGCCTGGGGCTTGTGCCAGTCGAGCGGTTTTTTCTTTCTGAGCTACATAAAAGGCCGTACCATGTTGCCGCTCCAATGCCAGCTTCCACTCCATCACGTAGCACCGGCAAAGAACGCGATTCTCCACACTACAATACAAAGAGGCGCGGTCTCCCGCGCCTCTAGTACCTAATACCTGCGGTTAGACCTCGTTATAAAACTGCGCCATCTTCCTGAACTTCTCATACCGTTTGTCCAGCATCTCGCGCAACGGCATCGCCTTCAGCTCGTCCAGATGCCTTCGCAGTTCCGCGCTTACCAAGGCCGCTGCTTCTTCATAATTGGCATGCGCTCCCCCCGGAGGCTCGGGAATGATTGCGTCGATGATGCCCATCTTGTCCAGGTCCGGCGCGGTTATCTTCATTGCTTCCGCCGCGACATCGCGTTTCATCGGATCGCGCCACATGATGGACGCGCAGCCTTCCGGCGATATCACCGAATAGATGCTGTTTTCCATCATCAGCACGCGGTCGCCCACGGCCACGGCCAGCGCGCCGCCCGAGCCGCCTTCGCCCGTAATGGTCACTCTCACCGGAACTTCCAGGGCCGCCATCTCACGGATGTTGTAGGCGATCGCTTCCGCCTGTCCACGCTCTTCCGCGCCCAGTCCAGGATATGCGCCCGGAGTATCCACCAGCGTGAAGATCGGACGACCGAATTTCTCCGCCAGCTTCATCGCGCGAATCGCCTTCCTGTAGCCTTCCGGACCCGGCATGCCGAAGTTGCGATAGATTTTCTGTTTGGTGTCCCGGCCTTTTTGCATGCCGACAACCAGCACTTCATCGTCGCCAAACTTCGCCATCCCGCAGATCAGTGCGTGGTCGTTCCCGTAGCGACGGTCGCCATGTATTTCGCTGAAGTCTGTAAAGATGCGCTCAATGTAATCGAGCATGTACGGACGCTGAGGATGTCGCGCCAGTTCCGTCCGCTGCCATGCGCCCATGGCCGCCGTCACCTGCCGGCGCAGATTGTTGATCCGGTCATGCAACGCGCCCAGTTGGCGATGCGCCTCCTGGTTGTCGCCTGCGGCGGCTTCCAGTTCTTCTATCTGCTTCTCTATCTTTTCAAGTTCCAGTTGCGCTTTTCCAGCTGCTTCCATAGGTCGATTTGTATCCTCGGGATTATCAAGCAGCGCCTGCACGGTGTTTACCCAGAAATCCAATGCGGGCAACAGCCCTAGCTTATGCCACGATGCTCGCTCGCCACCGCCTCTAGGCGCGGTGGCCTGCCGGGGTGAAATGCCCATAACGATTGCCTACTCCACTACTTTCACGCTATCGCGCCCGCACAGCTCTTCAACGCGTTTTATGAAATTTCTATCCGGCAGGACATTATATCCGTCCGCCTCCATCACCACCACGTATTCACCCTGCCGCTCCAGGTCGAATAGCACTTTGGCCTCACCCTTCGATTCGCTGAATAACGTATGCAGCGCATCCACGGTGAGTTCCGTGGACTTCTCCAAGTCCAGTTTCACTCGCAGTCCGCGCGGCAGCTTCGGCTTTGCTGCTTCTATCGAAATGATCTCCGACGCGTTGATCTTCGGATTCGCGCCCTCTTCCACCCTCACTCCGCAACGTACCAGCACCGGGACTTCTATCTTCACCTTTTCGCTCAGCCGCTTGTAGGCCTCCGGGAAGATGATCAATTCCACCGCCCCGTCCATGTCTTCCAGCGTCGCGTTCGCGTACAGGTCGCCCTTCTTCGACTTCATCACCTTCAGCCCGCTGATGATGCCTGCCGCGTAGATCTCTTCGTTCTTCCCGGTGCCGCGCGTCATCCCCAATATCTCCGCCGTGGACTTCGCGTTGAAGTCGGCGATGCGGTCCGCGTATTTCTCCATCGGATGTCCGCTGACGAAGAATCCCAGGATTTCCTTTTCGCCTTGCAGCCGCTGATGTTCATCCCATTCCGGCGAGTTCGGCAGAGTTCCTTGCGCCGATGGCTCCGCATCCTCGAAGACGCCGAATAGTCCATGCTGTCCGCTCTCGGCGTCGCGCTGCTGCTTCTGCGAAGTCTCGATAGCCTTGTCCAGCACCGCGTAAAGTTGCGAACGCCGGCCCAGCGAATCCATCGCTCCCGCCTTGATCAGCGATTCCAGCACGCGCTTGTTCAGCAGACGCAGATCCACCTTTTCGCAAAATTGAAAGATTGAATCAAAGCGCCCAATCTCATTGCGCGCCCTCACGATGGAGATGATGGCATTGTGTCCCACATTTTTCACCGCAGCCAATCCAAACCGTATCGCGTTCGCGCTCGGCGTAAAGTCCGCCTGGCTCTCGTTGATGTCGGGTGGCTGAACCGAAATGCCCATCTCGCGGCATTCCTTGATGTACTTCACCACGTCGTCCGTAGATCCCGTGACCGACGTCAGCAATGCCGCCATAAATTCATGCGGATAATGCGTCTTCAGATATGCCGTGTGATACGCCAACAGCGCATAGGCTGCCGAGTGCGACTTGTTGAAGCCATAACCCGCAAACTGTTCCATGAAGTCAAAGACCTTTTCCGACTTCTTTAGCGGGAAGTTCCTCGCAACTGCGCCGTCCACGAAGCGCTTCCGCTGCTTCGTCATCTCCTCGATATTCTTCTTGCCCATTGCGCGACGCAGCAAGTCGGCTTCTCCCAGCGAGTAGCCTGCCAACACGTTCGCTATCTGCATCACCTGTTCCTGGTAAACGATGACGCCCAGGGTCTCCTTCAACAGGTCTTCCAACTCAGGGATATCGTATTCCACTTTGCGACGGCCCCACTTGCGTTCAATGAAGTCGTCCACCATGCCGCCCTGTATCGGTCCCGGACGATACAGCGCGTTCAGCGCCGTCAGGTCTTCCACCGTATTCGGCTTGTAGCGCCGCAGCACATCTTTCATTCCATGCGATTCAAACTGGAAGACACCGCTCGTCGTCGCGCTATGGAATATCTTTTCGTACGTCTGCAGATCGTCGAGTTCGATCTTCGCCATGTCGACGTCCACGCCATGGATCTTCTTAATGAGCTTCAGCGCGTCGTCCACGATGGTCAGCGTGGTCAGCCCCAGGAAGTCCATCTTCAGCAGGCCCATCTTTTCGATGGCCTTCATGTCGTAGGCCGTTACGATTTCTTCGTTCTTCGTCCGGTACAGTGGCACAAGGTCGGTCAAGGGCTGCGGAGAGATCACAACTCCGGCAGCGTGTACGCCCGCATTGCGAACCATGCCTTCCAGCTTTTTCGCCGTATCGATCAGTATCTTTATCTGCGGATCTTTATACGCATCCTCCAGCGTCGGCGAATCCTTGAACGCCTTCTCGATGGTGATGCCCGGCACCGTCGGAATCATCTTCGCGATGCGGTCCACTTCCGCGTACGGCATATCCAATACGCGGCCCACGTCCTTGATCGCCGCCTTCGCCGCCATCGTTCCAAACGTGATGATCTGCGCAACCTGGTCGCGCCCGTACTTTTTCGTCACATACTCGATCACTTCGCCGCGACGGTTCATGCAGAAGTCCACGTCGATATCGGGCATGGAAACGCGTTCAGGATTCAGGAAGCGTTCGAACAGCAGATTGCCCTGGATCGGATCCACGTCCGTGATGCCCATCGCGTAGCTCACCAGCGACCCGGCGGCCGAACCGCGTCCCGGACCAACCGGTATCCCTTCGTCTTTCGCGTACCGGATGAAGTCCCACACGATCAGGAAGTATCCCGGGAACTGCATCTGCTTGATGATGCCGATCTCCCAGTTCAACCGCTCTTCGTACCGCGCCCACGGATACTTCAGCCTGCCCAGCGCCTGCAATTCGCGCAACAGCACCAGCCGCTTCTGGAAGCCTTCCCGTGCCACATGCTCGAAGTAGCTGTCGATCGTGTGCCCTTCCGGCACATCGAATTTCGGAAACGGATTCTTCACCTTCTCGATTTTCACGTTGCAGCGTTCCGCGATACCCAGCGTTCGCGACAACACCTGCTCCGCGCCGTTGAACACCTTCGCCATCTCCGCCGCGCTCTTTACGAAGAACTGGTTGGTGGCGAACTTCATGCGGTTCGTCTCTGCCACGGACTTGCCCGTCTGTATGCAGAGCATCACATCCTGCGCGTGCGAATCGTCTTCGCACAGATAGTGGCTGTCGTTCGTCGCCACCATATCGATGCCCAGCTCTTTTTCCAGCCGGAACAGATCCGCCAGGATGCGCTTCTCTTCCGGCAGTCCCTGGTCTTGTATTTCGAGAAAGAAATTACCCTTCCCAAAAATGTCGTTGTATTGCGCCGCAGCCTGTTTGGCCGCCTCGTACTTGCCTTCCGTCAAGCGCTCGGCTACTTCGCCCTTCAGACATCCGCTCAGTGCGATGATGCCTTTCGAGTGCTCCGCCAGGAATTTCTTGCTGATGCGCGGCTTGTAATAGAAGCCGTTCAGCGACGCCTCCGACGTGATCTTCACCAGGTTGCGGTAGCCTTCTTCGTTCTCGGCCAGCACCAGCAGATGGTTATAGCCATCTCCTTCGAACGGTGGGTGATGGTCATCCTTTTTGCACACGTACAGTTCGCAGCCGATGATCGGCTTGATTCCCGCTTCTTTCGCGGCATTGGCGAAATGCACCGCTCCGAAGATATTGCCGTGGTCGGTCATGGCGACCGCCGGCATCTTCAGGTCAACGGCTCTCTTGCACAGTTCGGTGACGTCGCAAGCGCCGTCGAGCATGGAATAGTCGGTATGGAGATGGAGATGAACGAATTCAGGCATGGGTTCGGTTCACGGTCTACCTTTTTGATTGTACCGTCTGAAACCTCGGAAATCGGCCTGTGAATTTACGGGCCAAAACCTCATCCCGTTGTCTAAGGTAAGCTGCTGCCGAATAAGTGCTTCACCCTACAAGTTCTTGAAGCCAAATCCCAGACTTCTACAAAAATCCGTAGTCTCTGCTGAATGTAACCCCTTCCATTTCAAGCTAACTCCAAGGTAAGCAAGGTACTTAGCAGGAAACATTCCATTGGCACCGGAATTGCCTACTTAGTGTCCAGGCGCATCCCCCAAAGATGTGCAAAGGAGAAACAGATGCGAACTGCAAATCGTTCGTTTACGCTCCTGCTGGTACTTTGCTTCACGTCTCTCTTCCTCTTCGGCCAGGCAGAGACTGGACAACTTACCGGCACGGTCACAGATTCATCCGGCGCAGTTGTGCCCGGCGCCGCTATCACCGTCAAGTCGGTGGGCAACGGCTCCGTCCGAACTGCCACTTCCAATCAGTCCGGCTACTACACCCTCACCAACCTTCGCCCCGATACCTATGAAGTCTCGGTGGAAGGACAGGGATTTCAAAAGCTCACCCAGCGCATCGTCGTCAACGTCGGCTCCCGCGCTGAGCTTTCTCCCAAACTCACCGTCGGCGCTTCCAGCACCACCGTCGAAGTCACCGCGGATGTGGGCACTGCCGTCGTCAACACTGAGACGCAGACCCTCGGCCAGGTTGTCGATTCGCGCCAAATGATGGAACTCCCTACCCTAACCCGCAACGCCTATGACCTCGTCGGCACCGCTGGCAACGTCGGCGATTCCGAGCAGGGCGGCGCCAATGGCGATTCATCCCGCGGCGCTGGATTCAACATCAACGGTCAGCGTTCCGCATCCACCGACATCCTCCTCGATGGTGGCGAAAACGTCGACCTCTTCACCGCAACCGTTGGCCAGAACGTTCCTCTCGATTCCGTCCAGGAACTTAAAGTAGTTACCAGCGCCTTCACCGCTGAATACGGACGCGCAGGCGGCGGCGTAGTTAACGTTGCCACAAAGTCCGGAACCAACGCCTTCCACGGCTCACTTTACGAGTTCAACCGCATCTCCAAACTCGCGGCCAATACTTACCAGAACAATGCGCTGCGGCAGATCGCATTTGCCGACGGCACTTGCACCGCAGGTACTGATTGCAGCGTAGGGCAGAAGGCGCGCTTTACTCGCAACCAGTTCGGCTACTCCGTCGGCGGCCCGGTCATTAAGAACAAACTGTTCTTCTTCTCCAGCACCGAGTGGACTCGCGTACGTTCAGGATCCAACGAATTGGCCACTGTGGTTGACCCAGCTTTCCTTAGTCTGCCCGGAGTCAGCCAGCGCACGAGGGATTTCTTTGCAGCCTACGGCACGCTCAAGAGCAATGCCGTTGTTGTTAAAAGGATCGGTTGGAACGATCCCACGCAGGATCCTTTGAACGAAACTGGCACCGTCGGCAGTAATCTGCTCCCGGCCGGCAGCCCGTTCCTGCAGGTTGTTCAAACCAACTTGGCGGCAGACGCTGGCGGCGGCAGCCCTCAGAACTCCTACAGCAGCGTTCATCGTGTCGACTTCAACATGACCGACAAGACGAATATGTACGCCCGTTATGCCTCCCAGAAGCTCAACTTCTTCGACGGCGTGGTCACGTCCAGCCCATACTCTGGCTATGACACGGGTCAAAACATTTTCAACAACAACATAATGTTCAACATCACCCACACCTTCACACCTAGCTTCGTCAGCCAGTCGAAGGTGGTCTATAACCGTCTCAACACCATTCAACCGCTCAGCACACAGCCTGTCGGCCCCACGCTCTACATGAGCAACCTCGGCGTCCCCACCATCGGTGGTGCCCTTGTACTCTTCCCCGGATACTCACCGAGCTCGCCCGGCAGCGCCATTCCCTTCGGAGGTCCGCAGAACCTGTACGAGCTCTACCAGGATCTTTCCTGGACCAAGGGCAACCACCAGTTCCGCTTCGGCGGCAACTACATCCACACCCGCGACAACCGCACCTTCGGTGCATACCAAGAAGCAGTGTCGTCACTTGATCAAACCGGCGACAACGCGAACGCATTTAGCAATCTCGTCAACGGAACCCTTGAACAATTCCAGGGAGCCATCTTCCCGCAGGGCAAGTTCCCTTGTATCCGGGACATCAATACCGGCGTCAGTATTCAGACTCCGGAATGTACACTCAACCTGCCCGTTGGCCCCCCCAGTTTCACGCGTCACAACCGTTATCACGATGGCTCGGCTTACGCGCAGGACTCATGGAAGGCAACCCAACGCTTGACCCTGAACCTCGGCGTACGCTGGGAATACTACGGCGTTCAACACAACAACGATCAGAGACTCGATTCCAACTTCTTCCCCGGCGCCGGCGCCAACTTCTTTGAGCAGATCCGCAGTGGACAACTCAAGGCGGGTAATGTCTCCGGTGGCATGTGGAAGCCGAGCAAGAAGAACTTCGGTCCTCGCGTAGGCTTTGCCTTGGACGTATTCGGCGACGGAAAAATGTCGCTTCGCGGTGGCTACGGAATCGGATACGAACGTAACTTCGGCAACGTCACCTTCAACGTCATTCAGAACCCACCGAACTATGCCGTTGTCTCAGTTAATCCCGTAGACGTAGGTGGAACTCTGTTACTCCCAACCGACAACGCAGGTCCGCTTGCCGGTTCCGGCTTCAGCGTCAAGTTCCCTCCAGCTTCTCTGCGCGCGGTCAACCCCAACATCAAGTCCGCTTACACCCAGAGCTGGTCCTTCGCCTCTGATATGCAGGTCGCTCCTAAAACCGTCCTCTCGTTGGAATATAGCGGTGCCAAGGGTACTCACCTGTATGACATCGGCAATATCAATGTCAACGGCTCCGGAGCGCTGTACCTCGGCTCGGGGGGCCGTCAGAACCTCCAGTACAGCAACATCAACTGGCGCGGTTCCAACGGCTTCTCCAACTACAACGGCCTGAACGTGAAACTCGCGGCCAACAATCTGCGCGGTGGAATCAGCTTTGTCGGCAACTACACGTGGTCGCATTCCATCGACAACCTCAGCAACACCTTCTCCGAAGGTGGCAACGGAAGCTTCCAACTCGGTTACACCGATCCGTTCGATCCTGCGCGTGATAAGGGCAATTCCGAGTTCGACGTCCGTCATCGCTTGGTCGTCAGCGGAATCTGGTCTATGCCGTGGGGCCGCAACGCTGGCGGAAGCCTGCTGAGCAAAGTCCTGGGCGGATGGAGCTTCGCTCCGATTATCACCGCTCGCACTGGCACCCCATTTACCATTTACGATTGCACCAACGGAAACTACAACTGTCCGCGTTTCGCTCCGGCCGCGCCTATAAGATTGAAGGGGGACGCAGGAGCTCCTATTGACGCTACGACGGCTAACCAGTTCACCTACATCAACATACCGACCGATCCCACCGGATTCGCTCTTGGCTCAGGCACCGCGCTCGAATTCCCAGAGTGCACAGGCCTGTTCCATACGGGCTGCACGCTGCCTTACGCCGAAATCGGACGCAATGCCTATCGTGCACCTGGCCAGTGGAACCTCAATTTCTCGCTTGCGAAGACGATTCCGATCACCGAGCGCACCAAGCTCGAACTTCGCGGCGAGATGTACAACGCGCTCAATCACCACAACTACTACGTGCTGACCAACAACGCGGAAGCTTCCGGCCCGCTTTCTTCAGTCGATGTGAAGAAAGGCGGATACGGCGACTCTCGCGACGAACGTCGCAACATCCAACTCGGCGTGAAGATCCTCTTCTAGCCGATTCTGCAATACGAAACAACGCAAAACAAAGGGAAGCCTCGAGGCTTCCCTTTCGTTTTGCTCCTTTGCTTATTACTCCTAAGGCCCTTGTACCTTCGATTACCCGGCTAGGTACTTTCCCCAATTCTCCGCAGCCCTAAGGTCTTCTATTCTCCTCTGTCTCCAGAAACTCTGGAATAGAGGGACTCATGTACAAAAACGCCACACGTCCGCTCTCCATCTTGGCCGCGCTCGTTCTCCTCGCAATGCTTTGCGGCTGTGCATCCGCTGGAAGTCAGTCGAGCAGCGTTACGTCCCCGGTGTCAGACGGACTGACCGCCACACCAACGGTCTCCATCCTCTCGCCGCAGCCGAACGCCACCGTCACCGGACCGTTCCGCGTGCAGGCAACCGTGTCGGACAGCACCAACCTCATGCTGCATCTCCTGCTCGACGGCACAGAAGTCTTCTCCAACCAGGCCTCCGCAATCGACACAACCATCTCCGCCGCCGACGGCCCACACCGCCTCACCGTGCAAGCCCGCAGCACCACCGGACAAATCACCGCAGCGGATGTGAACTTTGTCGCCTCTTCGGCCATCACAAATCCTCCGCCGACATTTTCTGTCGTCGCCGACCATCTCGAGGAGCAGAGCGACTGGCAGACTTGCGGCAACTGCGGAAACACCGGCGGCGCAGTCGGTAACACCGCCACCTATCTCATGGAGCGCGGCATCACCCTGCCCGCCACCGACGGCAGCTCCGCCCGCTTCTCCATCGGCGGCCCTTACCCCTACGCCAACGGATATTGGTGGGAGAAACACACCGCCCCTGCCGCGCGCATCAACCAGTTGCGTTACGAGTTCGACCTCTACGTCCCCATCGAATCCGCCTCTGCCCCGCAAGCCATCGAATTCGAGTGCCAGCAACAGATCGACGGATACATCTATAACTTCGCATTTCAAGCCGACTACTCGAGCAAGACCTGGCGCGTCTTCGACTACGTGAATCGCGCATGGAACCCAACCACCGTGCCCCTGACGCTACTGACCGCCGGCGCCTGGCACCACATCATCGCCGACTACCACACGGCGGACGCCGTCGTTTACCACGACTCCCTCACCATCGACGGAACCATCTACCCCGTCAACCTGACCCACGCCGCCAAATTCGTAGGCGGCACCTCCAGACAATTCACCAACGCCTTCCAACTAGACCTAAACAAAATCCCCACCCCCTTCGCCGTCTACGTAGACGCCATGAAGGTCAGCTACAACTAGCCACCGTCTAGCCGTTGCCCTTGCCCCACGTGGGCCCGGACGCCTTGCCCCACGTGGGCCCGGACGCCTCGTCCGCGGCGGGCGAGCCACGCTCGCCTTGGTGTTGCTCTTGCTCTTGATCTGCCGTTGCCCTTGCCTTATGTGAGCGAGCGCCCTCGCTCGCGGTCTTTTGACCGTGAGAGAATCCTCGAAAGGATCTGTAATACTGAGCTTGAGCTTAGTTGCTGGCTAACACTCGCGTATCTCTGTGGACAACAATCCACAGAGGATTGCTTGTGTCGCTTTCCAGGACTCCTTGCGCGGTGGCCGGGGCGGATTGAAGGTTCCATTTGGCCAATTGCGGCGAGGCTTCCTTAACCACTAAAAAGGGTTGAGCTTTGTTGTCTTTGACGTGGGTGAAGAACGCGCCCTCGGCATTGGATATTACAGTCTCTTGTCCGATTTGCACCGCAATACCCCAGACGCCATGCCCAGCCTCGTCAATGACCTTACCTTGTACGACGTAAGGAGGCCTTGTCATCTGCACCACAACCATGAGCGGAGAGCCCGGAGCCCCTTCCGGAGTTCCCTGAGCGACCGTGGGGGCACTCTGAAGTTGCCACCATCCCGACTGCAACGAGGCGTCAGCCACGACCTGCAGCGGCATCGGCTTGGGGTTCTTGACGTGGATGAAAAAATCGCCCTCGGTGCCTGAATGCACCATCTCGGGCCCTACCTGAACGGCAATTCCCCACACGCCGTCCCCGGCTTCGTTTACGACCTTCCCATGGACAACATACTTCGAGAAATTTACGTACGTTTCTTTTTGGCTGTAGCTGTTAAGGCTCTGGTACTGCAACCCGGAAAGGTACCCACCCCATTGCGTTTTTCCCGTTGGGTCCACCGTCGTTGCCAGGTTGACTGTAGTTCCATGAGGAGTGCGGAAGCGGATGGAGAAGTTCCAGGCTTGAAAGACAGACTTCTGCCCAAACTGTGCGGCTACAGGGCTGGTGTACACCTGATTGTCAACCGAGAAACTTACCAGGTTGGAAGACCATCGACCGCCGAATGTGTTGGTGATGCTCCCGTTGATCCGGCTGACATTGTGCGACAAAGCAAGATGGTTGTTCACCCGGAACTCACTGGTATTTTGAATGACCGCAATGTCCTGCAACTGCATCGAGTTGTGCAGGTAAGAGAAAGTTGACTGCCAGCGAGGAAGAATCTTGCGGGAGATAGAAAATACTTCTGAAATGTTCTTACCCACATAGCTGTTGCTGCTGGATTCGTTTACAGATGCCGAGGCTCGGAAGCCTAAGAGACGAGTCGAGATGCTGGCCGAATCTGTGGTCCCGATGGAGGAATTCTGCTGGTAGCCAAGATATTGGGGGACAACGATGAGTTCACGCCGATGGGAAACCTGAGCCATGGTATTCCGCCCAAGAGGAACCTCAGCTTTAGCGTTGAACCCCAGGGACTCGATGCTATAACCGCTGTCTTGACGGCGAAATTGCTCGCTCGCAACCGTGTAAGACGCGCGCAAATCCAGCCCACCTTTCCGGTACTCAGCCGCATTGGCAAAGTAGGGACGATTGCTTCCAATCCCTCCGGCTGTAGTGATATGCAAATTGGGCGTTCGCATCCAACCGAGGGACTGGATGGAGGTAATAGAATCCCCGAAAGTATTGAACGACTCCAGCTCCATTCTCTTGTTAATGGTCAAATGCCCTATCACGGCTCCAGTCAAGTTGGAATTGACTTTGGAGATCGCATGAAAATAAGGCTGTCGGTCTTCTGCACTGAAGTTGCCGACGAACGCCTGTATGTCACTGATCTTGGTATGACGGTATATGCTTGCACCACGCACGATGGATTGGGAGGACGCGTACTCGTCCGTGATAAGCCGCGTGTTCAGTTCCTGGTCGCCGACCCCTAAACGATACCTGTCGCGGTTGGCTTTGGTCGCTGGTGCGAACCGAAGAGGAAGATTCAAATAACTGCTGACCTGGAATCCTCCATTGTAATAACCAACGCCGGTCCACCCAAAGATTCCCCTGTAGACATAGTTGGTCTGCACGCCAGCCACGCCGATGATCTGGGAACCTCCAAGCGTAGCGTCCACCGACTGCCCGAGTAGGCCCATAGGTATGAGCAACAATAAAAGCGACCATGACTTGGGCATTCTCATACAGATCCCTTAACGAGCTTCGATTTTGAAACCTTCTTGAAAGTGAACGGTAGCCTTGTCGCCAGTGATGGCGATTTCCCGCGTCTGCCCCGGATAGATGGGAAACCCTTTCAGGTCTTCTGATCCGACATGGATAAATTCAACGCGACCTAACTTGCTGCTGGTGTTCTCAATGACGACTTTGCCGCCCTTTAGCGTCACCTTCACATCCGACTTCGCCAACTTCGCCTTCTGATACAGGTAGATCATGTACGGTATGCGGAAGTTCACTCGCACACCCTTGGTCTGTGTCATGGGCGTCATCGTGGGAACAATTGAGAAGCTTGCTGGAGAAACCGTTGCGACCGCTTTGTAATAGACGATGTGATTGTCGTTGGGTGGAATCACAAAACTGGAAGACCCCAAGGCCACATGAACCGTGGAGGGAATCGGGCTGTATACAACCTCCCCGGCTTCATCTACGGTGAAACTTTTGACTTCAAGCACAACCAACATGGGTTGACTGGTCTTGTTGTCGATGCGGAAGGATTCTTCTGCCTTGAACCCTCGAAACTCCGCCAGCGGGGGAGTGACGGTTTGTGAAAACCCCATCACTCCGCCCATCAGGAAGAGCACGAGGGCAGCGAGTTTTCTGCCCCATGTGTCGGTCATGTTAGATAATCTGAACCGTGATGATAACGTCGCCCGTGTAAGTATCTGGGTAGAAGGTCGGAACCGCAGCCAGTTGGAATGTGAGGACTGATGAGACTGTCGTGCTGACAAAACCGCCCCCAACCGAAATCGGCGTCGAGGTCACCGGAACGAATCCACTTGTCACGCCCGCTGCTTGGACAAAAAGACGATCAGCGGGAATTAACTTTCCGCTCTTGATACCAGTCAGGCCTGCGAAAGTCATGAACCCCTTAACTGAATGTATGTTGGAAACAGCCGCTGTTATCGTCATGGTAGTGGTGTCGGCGGACGTTGTTGGCGCGTTAACATTGGTCACATCAAAGTTGATGATGCTTTTGTCCAGCCCGAGGGAGAGGGACTCTGGAATGGTCGCGTTAACGGTGAGAGTGGCCGACTTCGAAAGAACCTGTGCTGCGGCAAAAGTGCCGAGGAACATCACGAGGGCAAGAATTACTAACGTCTTTTTCACGAGTTAATCTCCTGATTGTCGATTATTCAATTCAACATATTGGGTCTGTAGTTTTGGCGTTGTTTCGTCATCGCAAGTCTCGGGGGCAAACTCCACGGACGCCGCAAAGCCGGTGTTGTTGTGATTTTCGCGCTCGACGCGAAGAACTAGTCCTTCGCCATACAAGCGCACGCCTGGTCCAATGTTTTCCAGGCTTGGGAGCAAGATCTCCAATTCGATCCGGGCTCCGACTGGTGGTTGTTCTTGCGCAAAGATAAAAACTCCAGCGGTACTGATGTCCCGGGTAACACCCCGATTGGCGATGCGCTGCCCCCCCTTTGGTCCCCACCAGTAGGTAGCGGGAGAGGTCAACTGGTAACGTGTTGTCTTTCTTGGTTGCATATCGGGACCTCACAAGAGTTGCTTACTTCAGTTGCCGCTCTGGCCCAAATTGGGGCGCGACCCAAAATAGGTCCAAGAACAACATTCAACAAGTGAGCGAAATGCCATGGGTAGTTCCACCCCCTCGAAGGTCCCATGACCTAGGGGCGAAATTTCTGTTTACTGTTGTGGTTAGGGTCTGTCGCGCGACGGTCGACTCACATCGGAAGGAGGGGCCATTCAGCTCACAATAGAGGAGACCCTTCTCTATCGTTGCCGAGCCTGCATGGTCGTCGAGCCTGCGAACCAAGCGGGTCTCTAGAGGCTCAATGCAGCATGGACAAGCCCCGGCAATACACTGGGACGAATCGGGTGGTGTCCTTGAGTTGGACGGAGTTCGGATGCTGCTTCTGCAACAAATGATTGACTTTCCTAATTTGCGGCCTAATATATCTCCTGACCAGCGCCTCGGCGCCTCCCCCCAACTAAATTGAAGATTGGATGGCCATGATTTCGTCTGAAAACGATCGGGGAGCTGTTTCTGTGCTCATTGCACATCCGAGTGCGATGTCCGCTGAACTTATAGCCGACGCCTTCACGAGGCAATCGCGTTTTGATGTAGTTGCCCGTGCCCATACGGTAGCGGAAGTTGTCGAAGGCGCGTTAGCTGGCAATGTTAACGTCGCTCTCATCAGCGTGAAGTTACAGGACAATCCGCTAGGGGGCTTCGCCGCATTGCGACAGGTGCGCGAGTGTTGTCCCAAGGTACGATCGGTTATGTTGCTCGATGCTCCCGATGCCAGCCTTGTGGTCGATTCATTCCGTGCTGGCGCTCGAGGCGTTTTCTGCCCCCCGCAATCGGACTTCAAGACAATGTGCCAGTGCGTGGACCGGGTTCATGAAGGCCACATTTGGGCTAACAGCGACGAACTTGGATACGTGATGGACGCGTTTGCTCAACTTGCGCCTTTGCGGGTAGTAAACGCCGAGGGATTGCAGTTGCTGGCCAAGCGCGAGGTAGATGTCGTTCGGTTGGTAGCAGAGGGCCTCACAAACCGGGACGTTGCTCGTGAACTTGGCCTCAGCGAACATACGGTCAAGAATTATCTGTTTCGGGTCTTCGATAAACTTGGCGTTTCCAGCCGGGTTGAGTTGGTGCTCTACGTTGTGAGCAGCACGAATCGAGCAGAATCGCTGACTCCAGCAAACGCGTGACGCAACTTAACTCAGCCTCATCCGCAAAATGTCTCGCGATCGCGCTGATTGACCTCATCGCAACTTGGCGAACCTCATCAACGAGACCAAACCCAAAACCAAACCAAAACCAAAAGCCCTCCTCGCGGAGGGCTTTTGGTCTAAACGGACGAAATCTGGGTCTTATTTCTTCTTCGCGGCCTTCTTTACGGGCTTTGCCGGTTTCTTGACAGCTTTCTTCACCGGTTTAGCAGCTTTTGGAGCAGCTTTCTTCGCCGAAACTGGCTTGTTTGGAGCCTTTTTCGCAGGTACTTTTACCGGAGCGACCTTCTTCGCGACAGGCTTTGCGACCGCTACTGGAGCGGCTTGTTTCGCCGGAACCGCCTTGGCCGCAATCTTCTTCACCGCTGCATCATGCACCTTCTGCGACGGCTTTTCTCCGGCAACAGCGGGCTTGGCCGAATGAGCCGGAACCGCCGCTGGTGGCGGGTTTACAGGCACAGGCACGGGCGCAGCGACTGCCGCGTTCTTCGGCTTGCGACCCTTCTTGCCAGGCGTTGCCCCGGCAACAGCGCCGGCAGCGGCTTCCGCAGCCTTCGCCGCACCGCGTCCGCG
>JBBRZF010000051.1:0-19837 GCA_038236965.1 Terriglobales bacterium
CGACCAGGTCGAGCGCATCGGTATCGACGTCTTCCTTCAGACCGCGGAAGAGGCGCGCACTTGTCCGCGACTCTTCGTCTTTGACCTCGATTCCACGCTTATCCAGGCTGAAGTCATCGACGAACTCGCGAAACTCGCGGGAGTTGGCGACCGCGTCAGCAGCATCACCGAGCGCGCCATGCGTGGCGAAATCGACTTTCGCGCAGCGCTCGCCGAAAGAGTCGCGCTCCTCGCAGGCCTTGAAGTAAGCAGGCTCGCCGAGTTGCAGCGCACCATCCGATTCAGCACGGGCGTCGAGACGCTGATGAAAAGTTTGCGCCTAGCAGGCTGCACCACGGTTGTGGTCTCCGGGGGCTTCGGATTCTTCGCACGCTGCGCGCAGCAACGCCTCGGCTTCGGCTATCTCTTCTGCAACGAACTCCAAGTCGTTGACGGCAAATTGACCGGCGCCCTCGTCGGCCCACGAGTGGACGCCGAGCGCAAGCGCACGGCCCTGTTCGAGGTTGCTCATATCGAGGGCATCTCTCCATCGCACATCCTCGCAGTTGGCGATGGGGCCAACGACATCCCGATGCTGGCCGAAGCAGCTGTCGGCGTAGCCTACCGCGCCAAGCCCGTCGTACGAGCCTCCGCCCGCTACCGCCTCACCTTCGCGACCCTGGATTCCCTGCTTTATCTGCTCGACTAGAGAACAATTCTTTCCCACAATTTCTTTGCGTCCTTCCTCCACTCTCTCGCGTATCCTTTCCTGAGCAATTCTTCGGAGGAGGAATATGGCCACTGTTCCGCAGCTTGGTCCGGGAGTTCGAGAACCCTTCGTTACAACAGCGTTTGAGATCGATGGATACGAAGTTGTCCGCAATCTAGGAGTGGTGCGCGGCATCACCGTGCGATCGCGTTCCATATTCGGCACCATCGGCGCGAGTCTGCAGACGATCGTCGGCGGCAACATCACCCTGCTGAGCGAACTCTGCGAGAAGACCCGCCGCGAGGCATTCTTCCTGATGATCCAGCACGCGACGGAGATCGGCGCAAATGCCATCGTTGGCGCCCGCTACGACGCGACCGAAATCATGAACGGCGTCACCGAAGTCCTCGCCTACGGAACCGCTGTCATCGTGAAGCCCAAGGGCATGTAACGCGATCGATAAAATAGCGTCGATACAATAAAAAAAAAGAGGCGGTCGCAATGGCCGCCTCTCTGTTTACCTGATCTTCTACTTCGCAGCATTCATGCGGGCTTTGTCGGCTGCCGTCTGCAACGAAAACTCCGGACGGTAACGCACATAGAAGCGATTCACCTTGCGCGCCAGCGGCAGGAAATCGCGGGTCGCCATGTCTTCGGCCTCTTTGCCAAGAAGCTTCATATCCGCTTCGTCGTTGTTGGCCAACTCTGCCCGCGTCTTTCCACAACTGACAACCGTTAACGAGGGCTGCTCGGAGCCGACGCCGTTGCGATAAACAATGTATCCGTGCTGCACCTTCTTCTGCATGTAGAGGTTCTTGTATTGACCGGCGAACTGCTCGACCTTGTCGCCCGAACCAGATGTCAGCATCCATTGCTCCACCAGCCAGACGGGCGTCTGTTGCGGAGTCAGTGACGACGGCATGTAGCTCCAGTCCGGCATCTCGCGCATGAAATAACGTCGTGTGTACTCAATGGTAGGACCCATCGCGGCGTCCCATTGTTTCATCTTGTCCTTCCCGAGTGTAGTCATGAACGACTCCCACTGGTCGTTCATGCGCTGGAAGTCCGCGAAATCTTTTACATCCGAGAGCGACGCATAGGTAAAGTCATCCCCCGCCCAGGTTCTGAATCCGGGAATATCTGTACTCGCCTGCAGTTTCGGAGTAATTTCGCCCACGATGGTCTTCAGCGCCGATTCGTATTGCATCACTGATCCCGGCTTCACGTGATCGACTTCGACATAGACCAATTGCCCTTTCGGTTTTGCACCTGCCTGCCCGGGCGTTTGCGAAGTTGACGACGACTGCGCGAAGGCGCCCCCGGCGATGCACATAACGATGCAGATAACGGCACAAACTATTCTCAGGTGTTTCATACTCTCCTTCGATTCCGGAGTGCGGAACGTTCCTCTCCGGTCCAAATACCCTTGGGAAATTAGCACCGTTTGTGTCGCGATGAGCGCTCTCAATCAGAAGTATTTTTTTGCGCCAGTGGACAACCCAAAGGAGAAAAGATTCGTCTAAAGCCGCATTTAAGCGGCTACAATCGCTTTTTTCAGGAAGACGACCAAGGCGTCGGTCGCGGAATGGAGGGAAGGAAATGGTGAGAGCGCTGGGACTCGAACCCAGGACCCACGCCTTAAAAGGGCGTTGCTCTACCAACTGAGCTACGCTCCCACTCACATTTAATTTAACACATTCGTTGCTGAGGAAAAACGTGGACGACCTGCCTTGGCCCGATTCCACTCGCAGGTTCGAGGAATCTCACTCTCCCTGCTTCGCCTACACAAAAAGAGCAGCCCAGGGCTGCTCTTTTTGTTCCGCTCTCTCCGTCTGAGGAGGACGAGTTAGAAACGTATCTGCGGTCCGGCGGAAACACGCAGATTGTTGTGCGCTCCGTTGGACCAGTAAATCTCGTCACCGGCTTCCAGTCGTATTCCGATCGGACCGGCATAAAATTCGAGGCCCCCACCTGGATAAAAAACCCCGTTGGTGTCTCCATTGGGAACCTGGCTGAATTGACCGGCAAGATTCTTGTCGGTGCTGAAATTCAGGAAACCGCCTTTCGCAGTGATAAAGGCGCGAATTGCTCCAGTGCCAACTTGGAATTTAGGACCGAACATTCCGTGGATCAATCTCCGGTTCGATCGCACAAAAGTGTTCGGTGTGCCGCCCGGTAGCGGAATGTCAGTACTGAAATTGCGCTCGAAGTCGTAGTTCATCTCGGCTTCAAACTGCACGTTGGGATGGACGTTGAAGCCGACTCGACCGCCGACACCCACGTAGTTGGTATTCGTGAGACGGAACATGTCTGCAAACACGCCGATCTCGCCATGGTTCTTGTCACTGGTCCCTTGCGCAAACACTGCCGGAACCGACAGCATCAACGCGACGATTACAACTGCGATCTTTCTCATTTTCCTTCTCCCGTGCAAGCGTTCGCCCGAGCCTGCGCACACCGCGTCGTATCGCACGTGCGCGGATTTGGGGCTATCAACTCGGGGACTACAGACTTCGATGAGAGTTGAGCAGAACGGGTGGGCTGAGGTGCAGAAAATCGACCCTGTGGCGAATGGGTCTTTTGACTTTGACCTTGTCCTTTTTTGTTGTGCTTCGCTCTTGATCTTGCTGTCATGGTGAGCGAAGGCGCGCTTTTGCGCCGAAGTCGAATCCACCCTGTGTTTCCCCTCGGCCTACCTCTCCGCCTTAGCTGATGTGGGTCTTTATGACTTTGACTTTGACTGTGACTCTCAATTACCCAATTACCAATTACCCAATTACCACTTGTCATGGTGGCGAAGGCGCGCTTTTGCACCAAAGTCCAATCCACCCTTTGTTTCCCCTCGGCCTACCACGGTGAAAGAAACTCGCGCCCAGGCCCCCACTCCCCAACGAGCTCTTCCAATCCCCAAGGTTTTCTCGGCGTCTTCGTGTCTCTGTGGTGAATAGTCCCTCTACTCCACCAGCCGCTCCAACTGCGCGTAGAACTCCGGATAAGAAACGTCCACGGCTTCTGCGCCCACTATCGTCGTGGCCCCTTCCGCGCGCAGTGCTGCGACCGAGAAGGCCATGGCAATGCGATGGTCTCCCGCAACATCGATTTCCGCTCCATGCAGATGCTGACCGCCGGGGACCTTCAGTCCGTCGGGACGCTCTTCCACTTCCGCTCCCATCGCTCGCAGATTCTTCACAACGATCGCGATGCGGTCGCTTTCCTTGACGCGCAGTTCCGCCGCGTCTCGTATCTCTATCCCGGTGTCCGTGAACGGCGCAATCGCCGCCAGAACCGGCAGTTCGTCGATCAGCGCCACCGACGTCGCGCCCTGGATGATCATTCCCTTCAGCCCCGTGTGCTGCACGTGCAGCGTGCCGATGGTTTCTCCGTGATGCTCTTCCACCTGCAGAAACTGTATGCGTGCGCCCATCGCCGTCAGCACATCGAGCAGCACAGCGCGCGTGGGATTCAGCAAAACGTTGTCGAGAATGAGATTCGAGTCTTCGAACAACATCGCCGCGCAAAGGAAAAACGCCGCCGAAGAAATGTCTCCCGGAACATACGCCTCGATCGCCTTCAGTGGCTGACGGCCGGCCAGGCTGATGCTTCCCGAACGACGCTCCACGGTCGCGCCGAAGGCGCGAAGCGCAAGTTCGCTGTGGTCGCGCGTGCGCACCGGCTCGTGCACCACGGTCGTCCCCTCCGCAAAGAGTCCGGCAAACAGAAGACAGCTCTTCACCTGCGCGCTCGCTACCGGCATCGTGTATTCGATCGCGCGCAAGGGTTCCCCCATGCCGAAGAGAAGCGGCGGCTTTCCTTCGTTGCTATTGATCTGCGCTCCCATCTGCTGCAACGGCTCGATGATGCGATTCATCGGCCGTCGCGAGAGCGATTCGTCGCCCACTAGTACGCATGGGAAAGGCTGCCCCGCCAGGATTCCGGCCAGCATACGCATCGTGCTTCCAGAGTTGCCGCAGTCCAGAGCTCCTCCCGGATGTCCCAGCATCGACCCGCATCCTTCGATAACGACCGTGCCATTTTCCTGTGTCGCCTCACATCCCAACTGGCGAACGCACTTCATCGTCGAGGCGCAATCTGCCGCCGAAGAGAAGTTTTCGAACTTCGACCTTCCCTCGGAGATCGCAGCCAGAAGCGCGTATCGGTGCGAGATGGATTTATCGCCCGGCAGCCTCACGCTGCCTCCAAACGTTTTTGCTGGATGAATTACCTTATGTTCCATTTCGGCACACATCTCCTGAAAAGTTCAGATCTGCCCGGAGTTGCCCTTGACATTTTTTTAAATTATATGCTTGACAAAACTCCGCTGGCAACTTTCGCCATGGTTTCTCATCTCAACTGTCAACGCTGTTCGATAAGCGGACGAATGGGTTCCCAACGGTTCTCAAGGCCCCTGCTTCTGAGCCCGGAAGAAAAACCTTTCGACATTCAAAAGTCGCAGGTAAAAAAGTATGACAGCCCGGGTGCTACTCCGCGTCTCTCTGTTGTCACTTGTTGTCAGCATTTCCCTCTTTGCGCAGAACATGAACACGGACCAGGCGACATCCATGACTTCCGGTACCATCACAGGCTCCGTGCGCACCTTGGATGGCCGTCCGCTGGCAAACGCCCGCGTCGAAGCCCGCGACATCGATACCGGTTCCATGAGCGCAACCACTTACACCAACGAACGCGGCATGTTTGAACTTTACAACATCCGCCGCGGCAACTACGAGATCGTAGCCATCTCCGGCGTGGACGAAGCGCATGAGCGCGTGCAGGTCGGACCGATGGATGTGCCTGTCAATCTGCGCATCAATGCCCGCGGTAAAGCCCCCGACGGCAGCGCCACCGTTTCCGTGGCCAGATTCAAAGTGCCGGAGAAAGCGCAAAAGGAATACGAGAAGGGCGCCGAAGCATTCAAGAAGAACAAGCTCGACGAGGCGCACAAACACATCGATAAGGCGCTGTCGATCTACCCGAACTATGCCGAGGCGCTCGTCATTCGCGGATTGCTCTCCGTGGACGCCAACAACATGGCTGCCGGCGAGGCCGATCTGCAGGCGGCCATCAAAGCGGATCCCAGCTACGGTATGGGTTACATCGCCATGGGCGCAGTTCTTAACCAGGAACGTAAATTCGCGGACGCCAAGCGCGTCCTGCAGCGCGGCGTGGCGCTGGCGCCCGATTCCTGGCAGGCATATTTCGAGTTGAGCAAGGCCGCCATGGGCATGAGCGAATACGACGCCGCCCTGAAGAACGTGGAGCGCGCCCACGGCATCGTAAAGAACGATTACCCGCCCATCCACCTCATCAAGGCCCACGCGCTGATGGGCTTGAAACAGTATGAACATGCGGTAGCCGAACTGGAACAGTTCCTCGCTCGTGACCCGCAGAATCCCAACGCGGAATACGCGCGCAACACCTTGGATCGCGCCAAGGCTTTCCTGGCCACCAACAACACGGCCAGCAAGTAGGTCTGCTCATTAACAGAAACGCCGTCCGGTTCTCCGGACGGCGTTTCTGTCGACTCAATATTCAGCGAACGCTTTAGCGGCGCTGCGCCGCTTCGCGCAACATTTCGGCGGGAACCTCTTTGAGCGACGCGCTCACCTTGAAACTCGGCGTCTCCGGCCCGCGTCCCCAGCGATTCACATCCCAATGCGCTCGCACGAATTTGATCTCCGGCTGCCCGCTCACGTCCACCAGCAGCGGATACTCTCCGGCATAGAATTTTTGCGGCAGGGCGACGATCGGCTTGGCGTTCCACTCCGTGCCGTCAGCAGAGCCGTACACACCCAGCTCAAACGATTCCTGCTCGACTAGTTCAGTGAGGCTAAGCGTTACCAGGAAGACGCGATGAGCGGCAGCGCTTATATCTACGGACGTGCTGTCCCCTTTCGCAGTGACGACGGTGTTTTCCGGAAGAAGTACGATATCAATCATGACCAAGCCATTGTAGCGCGGGATATGGGGGGTAGGCCTGTGATGCTGGTCACAGAGGCGATTGCTGATTATGTGGAGCTAGTTTAGAGACAAAAACAATTCTCGTGGTGTGGCAAACAGATTAATCAGCGGTTTCGAGATGGCGTCATGATCCGTCGTGATTTTTCCGTCTTTCTGCACCGCGAATACTACGTAATTGTTCGAGGCAAAAAAGTCTTGAAGATTTTCCAGATTGGTTCGTTCCAGCCTTTCGAACATGACAAGTTTTGCTTGTTTCTCCGAAAAGATACGGGTGGAACCCTTGAAAACGCGCTCCTCAAAACCTTCAACGTCAACTTTCAAGATCAAGTCGCCGATCGATCTTGGAATCAGATTATCTAACAAGTCAACTTCGACAGGAATCGTTTGAGCAGTTCCAGAGTCCGTCATGTTCGTATCGCAAAACCGATTCGTCGAGGAAAGATTTCCTTCATCCACAAAGCTCATTGAGCCCTTTTCGTCTGCGACTCCCATGTTGAATAAACGCCAATTGATCTCTGGATTCAAACTGCATGAATCTTGAAGTGCACGGAACGTCGATGGGCTTGGTTCAAACAGATAAAACGATTCAAAACAATCAATGACATGGAAAGAAAAGAGACCGACGTTCGCACCAACATCAACGAAGGTCGGTGCAAGACTCCGATATTTTCTTATGAATTTTTGTTCTTCTTCTTCTGGCCATTCAAAATAAAAGATGGGTGTATAGGAACTGACTGGTTGGACTCTGACAACCCCACCTGTGTGAATTCTCTTGATAAAACTATGGCCTAACCTCTTGCGGAGCTGCCAGAGGACCCCACTTACCATGTACTTCATCTTATTCAGGCCAGTATTACAGGTCCATATGGAAGCTATTACCTCTGCCGCTCCGATCATGAGTTCCTCGAATTTCCTGCTTCCACAAAGCGAAACCAGCGTTCAGAGATTTCCAGAAATGGGCTCTTAAGGAACTGTTGGGTGCGTGCAGGTTAGCATAGAGTGTCATGACTTGGGACCTAACCATCCGTGCGCTTCGCTACCCCGAATCTAGTGCTGGACGCTTCCCAGGAATTCCCGCAGCACGGCGGTCACTTCTTCCGGCTTCTCAAAAGCGGCATAGTGTCCGGCTTTGCTTATCACGCGAAGCTGGCTGTTGCGTATGCCGCGATGTATCTGTTGCGCGTGTTCAAGCGGAGTCCCCTGGTCTTCCTCGCCTCCCACTACCAGCGTTGGCACCTGGATGGTCCCCAGCGTCGCCACCGAATCGGGACGCTCCGCCATTCCCTGCTGTGCCGCGCTTATACCGGCCGCCTTGCTTTGCATCATGATGCGCTTGGCATCCGCCACGATATCGGGACGATTGCTGCGCGTGCTCTCGCCTATCAGCTTCGGCATCATGCCATCGATGAACCACTCCGGCCCGCGCTCCAGTACGTCGGCGGCAGACTGCATCCGCGACTTGCGAGCTTCATCCGTATCGGCCGAAGCGCGAGTGTTGCACAACGCCAGCGCCGAGACTCGGTCCCCGAATCTTCGCCAGAACTCGAACAGCACATATCCGCCAATCGAGCATCCGACAAACGCCGCGCGACTCAAATCGCACTCGTCACAGAGCCTTGCGATGTCTTCCGCGTGCTTTGCCATCGTCGCCGCACCATCGCCGGCAGCCGACTGACCATGCGCGCGCAGGTCGGGAAGAATCACTCGATAGCGGTCGCTCAAGGCCTCCGCCACCGGCAGCCAGAAGCGGTGGTTCGCCGGAAACGGATGCAGCATCACCACCGGCGCGCCCGTGCCCTTGATTTCGTAATAGATCGAAGTGTCGTTGGAGCGGAGGATCATGGGGTGATCGCCAGTTGTTAGTTATTCTTGATCATCTCGTTCGCTTCGGGCTTTGAAGATGCGTCGCACGCGGAGTGTTGTGTCGGGTCGCAGCTCTTTTCAAACTCGCATGCTGCTTTCGCGTCGTGCATTTTCTTTAGCAGGAAGTCGGAATAAAGGCAGCGGTCTCCTTTAAGCCTTTCCGGATCTGAATCCAGCGCGAGAGGTTTCTTATATTGCTGATTCGCCATTTCCACTTTGCCTGTGAGGTCATAATTACGAGCAAGATTCCAGTTATCGATAGGATCATCGGGAGCAAGTTCGACTGCTTTCAGCAGCGCCGGTTGCGCTTCCGCATCTTGCTTAAGCAGGCTATACATCGCGCCCTTCCACGTTGGAAAGACACTTCTGTGCCTCCGACTGCGTGCGCGTGTCCTTGGATTTTGTCCACGCTGTGCACAGCGTTTCTGCCTTCTTGCAATCTTTCTTATCGATCAGTTTGTGCCATTCGGACGGATCGACCTGCTGGCCGAGACACGTGAGCGAAGTCACTAAAAGTAGAGAAAGAAACACAACCTTACGCATGAGGGCAGGGCTCCTCGTGCAATGTACTCCTTTGCCTCGGCTCTTTCACCTGAATAACCTACAGCAAAACCAAATCCCCCGCTGCGGTCGGTGAGTTCCCGGCGCTGCGGGGGACCGATGTCCCTTATTACTCTGTCGAACACCTGTTCAGCGGAATACTTCTTACGGATTGTTGTGTTCCACGTAGCCGTTATTGCTCGCCATGGCGACGCTGTATACCGGTTCATCCGGCATCACGATCCAGCCGATGACGTAGGCGATCAATCCGCCGCCGGCAAAGATGGTGAGCACCAGCCAGACCACGCGCACCAGCGTGATGTCCAGATCAAAGTACTCGGCTACTCCGGCACAGACGCCGGCTATCTTGCGCCCCGCGCGAGGGCGGATCAGTTTGCGGCGCGCGGCCACCGTGCCTACTCGTTTGCCGCAATAGGCACAAAGATTGGCGTCATCCTGGATGATCTTTCCACAATAGTTGCAGTACATGGGTCTCTCCCTCTGGAAATGATACGCAAACCTTCGCCCAATAGTTTCAAAAAAGTAGTGCTCACCCTTCCGAACATCCGCTTACCGGAACTGGTAGGGCTGCTTGATGTGTTTCCTCGCCGTGTCGGCAAGGTCGCTCTTGCTATCGAACACGATGGCCTCCTGGTACTTCTTCACCGCCGGTTCCCGCTGCTTCAGCGTGTCGTACATCTCGCCCGAATCCAGCGCGGCCCGTTGCGCCAGTTCCTTATCGATATTCGGATACTTGCCCACCGAGGCAAAGGCTTCCGCCGCCTCGTCGAAACGCCGCTGCCCACGCAGCGATACGCCCAGCCCATAAGCCGCCAGCTCCGGCTCGGCCAGCGCATACTTCTTCTGCTTATAGCTCTCCAGAATCCCGCGATAGCTCGCAATAGCGTCAGGCCCGTGTCCGGCAGCGTTCTCAAGGTTGGCGAATTCGATCGCCACCAGGAAGTTCCGCGGATACGCCGTCACCATCCCGCGCACCAGTTCCAGCGCCTCCGCATACTTCTGTTCGCGACGCAGAAACAGCGCCAGCGCTATCTTCGCGTCCATGCTCGAAATGGTATCGGCCCCAGCCGACTCCCGCAGTAATTGCAACCCTTTTTGCCTGTTTCCTGAAACGCCGATCAGCGACGCCGCCACTTTCATTGGCCACGAAAGGCTGCCCACAATGTAGTTATGAACGCCCACTGCCGTCTTGGCCGCCGCGTAGTTGCGGTCCAGCTCCAGAACGCGGTCGTGGTCGCGACGCGCGCCCAGCGCCGCTCTGATAGCAGACAGCCAAGCCTTCTCCGCCATGCCCATGTAGGTGCTGCGCAGGCTGCGCGTGACCCCGCGTGCGTACAGCGCGTCTACATTGTTGGGATTGCCGGCCAACTGCTTTTCCGATTGCATCGCCGCCTGCGTAGCCAGTTCCAGTATCCGCTGCTTCGCCTTGGGGTCGACCGGACGCCGAGCCTTCTGGTCCAGGAAGCTGTCCGCCGCGTAGCTCTCCGTATCCAGCGCACCTATCCGGTACAGCTCTTTGAAGAGCACGGTCGACAGCAGGTAATTCGTTACGAAGGGATCGTTCGGGATTTCCTTCTGCAAGGTTTCGAACTCATGGATGGCCTTGTCGTACTCCATGTTGTAGAAGAAATCGAAGCCGCGTTTCGCCGCCGGAGTGTTGGAGGGCAGCACTGGCCCCGTTGTCGCGACCGTGGGAGTACCTGCAAAGCCAACGAGTGAAAACAGTAGAACGACCGCGTGTAACGCGAACGCAAACGGGCAACGGTAAGGTCTCATGTTGGTTAGCTGTGAGCAGTTTACCTGATGTTGACATGGCCGCGAAGCAGGTACAAAGGTTCTTCCCCCCAAGGGTAAACGCAACCATGCATAACCTGATGCCGCCGATGAAAGAGTCTTTTACGGAAGAGGAAGCCGCAGCTTCGCTCGGCTTGTCGATTTCGACTCTCCACATCCTCCTCGACGAAAACATTTTCAACGACGGAACCCCGCGTCCTGAAAACATTCGTTTAACCTCTTCGGACTTGGTATTGCTTGAGTTCTGGCACAACAGCACGCCCAATGCGAAGGTAGTCCGTATGCCGCGCCGCAACTAGCAAAGGAGGGACGGCAATCAGGAATCATTTTCAGCCTTGGTGCCCCACATCCGCCCGTTGGCGATGTGGGTTTGACTTCGGCTTGCTTTGTCCTTCACCCTTGTTTTGCTGTCATGGTGAGCGAAGGCGCGCTTTTGCGCCGAAGTCGAATCCACCCTTTATTTCCCCGCTGTCCACCCGCCCGTTGGCGAATATGGGTCTTTGACTTTGACCTTCCCTCCGACCTCGATCTTGACCCTCAATCCCCCAATTACCATTCACCCAATCACCACTTCTTCTCTCAACTATTTGCCCTTAATACGGTAAAATCTGCCCAGCCGCCACCAACGCGGCTTTACCCAACCTCCGCCAACTCCCGCATATTCACCATTTTTCGTCAGACAGCTTTGGCACTCGCATTGCGTTACACAGGACAGGAGAAACCAGATGTCCGACGCAGTCCGCAACCCGACCCAAGAATACTGGCGCCCCGCCCAGGCTCCACGAAACTCGGTGAATACCGCTTTAGCTGCAGAATCCGTTTGCACCACCTGTGGCACCGAATACGCTCTCGGAGCGCGTTTCTGCCACGTCTGCGGCTCCGAACGCGAGCACCAGATGGGTATGGGCACCGCCGCGCGCGAAAATAGCTTCGCCGCCACCATCGGCCGCGTCCTCGACTTCGGCAATATCCGCCGCGCCTCCGGTCTTTCCACGGCCTCGCTCATCCTGTTCGTCGTCGGATGCGCCTGCGTCCTTGGCGCCATCATGACCGGAATCGTCTACAGCGCCTCGACCGTGCTCGATTGGCAAGCCGTCCAGGTATGGCGCATCGAGTGGATGCTCGCCTCCATCGTGTCGTTCTTCATGGCCGCTCTTCTCAAGAAGCCGCTAGCCGATCAATAACTTCGATGTGACGGGACAAACGGTTCCTCAAATCTCAAAGCGCGTCCTCCAAAGGGACGCGCTTTTTTGCCTCTGCGTCTGCCCCCGTGCCTCTGCCTCGCCTGCCTCTGCCTTTGCCTTTGCCCGCGTGGGCCCGGACGCCCTCGTCCGGGCAGGCGAGCACCGCTCGCCTCCCCTCTTGCCTTTGCTCTTGCTCTTGCTTTTGCCTCCGCTTTGTCTTTCACTTTCAATCTCTCACTGACCAATCTCTCCAACTTGTGCAACAATTCCAACGTTCATGGAGCCACCAATGAAAAAATCTTTCTCGATCATCGCAGTCCTGGTGCTGTTATTGGCCGTGTTAGCGAGCGCTCCTCTTTTCGCGCAGCAGAAGCCCAAACCGCAAGACGCCGTTGGAAAATGGCAGACCTATAACGGAACCACTCTCGGCGGACAAGTCGAGATCTACATGGACAACGGCAAACTCTACGGCAAAGTCATCGGACTGAAGCCCGGACGCAAAGGGCCACCTGTCTGCGAAAAATGTTCCGGCGACATGAAGGACAAGCCGCTCATGGGCCTCGTCATCCTGAAAGACTTCTCGCCCGACGGCGACATCTGGACCGGCGGCACCGTCACCGATCCCGAAAATGGCAAGACCTACAAAGGCAAGATCACGCCCATCAGCAAGGACACGCTGGAACTCCGCGGCTTCGTAGGCATCTCGATGTTCGGCCGCAACGAAACCTGGAAACGACTACCGAATTAGATAACCATTTCGAGCTAGCGAGAAGTTTTTCTATCGTCCCCCTTCAGGGACGCGTTTTCATTTGCAACCCAACTGGTGCCCAACATATGCCCGGTTTTGGCATATGTGGAGCTTCTGACTTGGCGTCCGGTGCCCCACATACGCCCGTTGGCATTTGTGGGGCTTTTCACTTGCGTCCGGGGCCCTTTCCCTACGAGTTCGGTAGTTTTCTTCGCCCGGGGAACGGACGGGAACATACCTGACATTTTAGACCGAAAATTTTCCGCCGTCCGATGTCCAGTTGAACCCCTCCAATCTGTCATAATAGATATAGAAATCAAACAAAGCCGCGCCCCCATTCGGGCTCGGCCTTTTTTTCACCCACTTGAAAAAATAACGAAGTCCTTGCGAATCAATATTTTGATGTCTAAACTCAAATGAATCAATATTTTACGGACACAATCCTCGCAACCTATTCATAACAAAGGATTAGAAACAACAGGAAAATAACAAAAAAAACCAGCCACTTTGGGCTGGGGATGATCTCAGAACTTGGTCTGGATTATTTGGTTCCGTTGTTGCTAGCCATCGTGTCGGGTTCCTTCACGATGTCGAGGCGAACCTTCTCGATACCCTTCCGGCGGAACTCCAGTATCTGGGCCGCTCCGTAAGAAAGGTCGATGATGCGGCCCGGTACTACCGGACCGCGGTCGTTGACTCGCACAATCACAGATTTGCTATTGTCCAGGTTTGTTACCCGAACCCATGTTCCCAATGGAAGATCCATGTGGGCAGCCGTGAACCGGAACATGTCGTACGACTCTCCACTTGCGGTTTGTTTACCGTGGAAGAATTTGCCGTACCAGCTGGCCCTACCAACCTGGTAAGGTTTGGTCTTCTTGGCAGCCTGCTTCAGGACCGGGGTAGCCTTGGCCTGGGAGTCCGATGTGTTCTGTCCGGGTGCCGCCCCCAGGGTGCTGGCCAACATAATAACCAGCGCTGAGTGGGATAGTACTCGTCGCATTAAAACACCTCTCGCTTCAGTGTCAAAGTCTGCACTCCCCCACGTGATCAAGTAGTAACTCAATAAGCCTACCGCTCGAACTCGCCGAGAGCCCCGATACCTCTCTCGCAAAAAGAGGCGCGGACAGCATCCCCTTGTGTTCGGCCTTGGGAGCCTCGTCAATCGAAAACAGGTGACCCGGTCGTGCCAGCCGCCGCCTTCGATGACGTTCGCTAATTGTAAGTAAATCAGTAGATTACGGTCAACCACTAATACTCTTACCCTAATTTTCCTGTTGCCTTCCGACCATAGCCATGGTAGGACTTTTCAGCTACAAACCTTAGCCTTTTTCTGGTTCGGAATCAGCTCCCAAAACCCTTGTATCGAACAACGCAATCAGCTACGCCACCGTCCGTTGGGGAGTACTTCCCTCGACTTTCTTTGGCAGCCTCTTGCGCAACCCAAAGTTAGATTCCCCCGCAAGGGACGCGGTTGGCATGCAGGCAACGATTTCCCGATATTGTTTCTACTGGGCTGCGATAACCTAACCCGAGAAAACCAGCTCAGGACGCGTGTCTGAAGCTTCCATGTTCGTTGAACGCCAGTCTTCATGAGGCTTGCGCAGCCCCGCCACGCGAAAACTCTGGATTGGCGTGGATTTACGGCCACCCGTTTGCGACTCGCCGGAAGGGCAGAACGGGCCGGGTGTAAAGTATGTGCGTGCAACCAGACCGACCCATCGTTTTAAGTATCGCCGGATACGACCCTTCGAGCGGAGCGGGCGTCACCGCCGACGTGAAGACCTGCGCCGCTCACGGCTGCTTTGCCACTACTTGCATTACGGCCATCACGGTCCAGAGCACCACGGGAGTGAAGCGGGTCGTGCCCATTGGGTCAGAGCTGGTGGCTGAAATCCTCGCGGAACTCACCTCTGACTTGCCGCCTATGGCTGTCCGCCTGGGGATGTTGGGCTCAGCCGGGGTCGCTGCCGCGGTCGCCGATTTCCTGGAAAGAACCGCGCCACCAAACATCGTGGTAGACCCAATCATCCTCTCCTCCTCGGGAGCGTGGCTTGTGGACGAGGCCGGACTACGGATTCTGACCGAACGCATCCTGCCGCTGGCCTCCATAGTTACCCCAAATGTGGATGAGGCCGCCGCGCTGGCGGGGATTTCCGTCACCGACGACGCATCCCGCAGAGAGGCCGGCGAGCGAATGCTAGGGCTGGGAGCAAAGGCCGCAGTCGTAACCGGTGGACACCTGAAGTTAGCAACGGACCTACTGGTTTACCGGGATGAGCACGGAGAGATTGTCGAGCAATTGATCGGTTCGGGGGAGAAGCTGAGCTCCACCTCCACACATGGAACCGGATGCGCCTTCGCGACTTCCCTGGCCTGCGGGCTGGCGCTGGGGAGAACTATCCCAGGAGCCGTCCTCGCCGCCAAGCACTACGTGACGGAAGCTATTCGCCACGCACGCTCGATGGGACGCGGAACGGGGCCGTTGGAACATCTGTGGAAGGGCCGTCAATAGGAGCGAAGCTCTTCAGAAACATGAACCATTTAGCAAAAAGGCGCGCCCGATGCGGCGCGCCTTTGATGTTCTGGCGGAGGCTGCCTGCCCACAACTCCACTAAAACTATCGCGGAGCGTTGGGATCCGTGGTTGGCGGCGACTGTTGCGGCGGCTGAGTTCCTGCTGGTTGCTGGTTGTCAGGCAGGGGCTCCACCAAATCCTGAGTCGGGCTGTTCGCCCCCGGAGGATTGGCCTGCTGCTGGGGACGCTGTCCACCCTTGGGCTGCTGGCTGTCAGGCAGCGGCGGCGGAACAAATTCGAAATCGTCAGTCGGAGCCGACGGCTGTTCGCTGACATTCGGCTGTGGCTCCTCTGGAGGCAATATGACCTCGTTCGCGTTGGCGCGTCCAGCGGCTCCGCCCGCTCCACCAGAATTAGGCCCGGTGGCAACGGGCTTCGGAGCTTCGGGGCGGCGTTCCGGGTCGGCGATCACCGAGTTGTCGCGACGCCGCAGAATCACCGGGCCGCCTTCTCTGCGTTTCACTTCCAGCGCTGCCTGTTGCGCGTTGGCTACGGCCTGATCGTTGGTTCCGGCAACCACGCCTAATCGCTGGCCTTCCATCTCGCGGCGGGTAGCCATGGCAACGCGGGCGTCCGAACGGTTGGCAGCTTGCGCCTTCGAGTAGAAAAAGTCTGCCGTCTCGCGGTCGCCATCGAGTTCGGCGAGATATCCCATATTGTTCAGCGTGAAAGCATTCGCAGGATCGAGTTTGTAAGCTTGGTCGAAGTAGGTTCGGGCCAAGCGTCGATCATTACGATTCACGGCGGAGACGCCGCGCAGGTTCAGTCGCGCCACCTTGGTCGTGGTGTCTTCTTCGCGATGCATCGATTTGCGGACCTTGTCGGCATTTTCCGCAGCTACGTCGCTAATGGGTCGCCCACGCCACTTGGTATTTATGGTCACCACGACAGGCTCCCGCGACGAGGTGCTGGCCGCGCGCGAATAGAAGCTCAAAGCCTGCTCAAGCTCGCCTTCCTTTTCCTTTGCCCATCCAAGATTGTTCAGCGTAAAAGGATTCCTGTCGTCCAGGGCGAGAGCCTTCTGAAGGGCGACATCGGCCTCGGGCGCGCGGTCCTTCAGCAGCAGTCCCATGGCGTAGACGTTGACACGGTTGACCTGCATCTCGCGGTCGGGTGCGTTCCCTGCCACATCGGCGACCATTTTCCCTTTAACGTCGCCGCTGCTGGCGCGGTCGATGCGGGCGTCGGAGGGCATCTCTGCGGCCAAGGCGTAGTACCGTTGTGCGCGCTCGATCTCGCCATCGAGTTCGGCGATGTATCCCAGGTTGTTCAGCGTGAAGGGATCATTAGGGTCGAGCAGATAGGCCTTGTAGAAAATCTTCCGCGCCCTTTCATAATCATGTTTTTCCACAGCACGTACGCCGTCCTGATTGAGTTTCTGAACGGGCGTCGGCTTGGTGCGCTTCGGCAGTTTGAGGCGAAGTTCGCCAGCCGAAGCGCTCACTCCCACCACAAGGGTGAGAGCAAGAGCCAACAAACGCAGGGAACGTTGCGCTTGCACGAAAACCATTGAACCTCCAAAGAACCAGCAGACACGCCGGTTGAAAACAGGGGAATTGCTCTTAATTGGATGGGAGAAGTGCGAACAGCGTTGGCAGCTACTTTGCCTTGGCCGTTTTTTTTACGAATCGGTCTGCCATCGTTCGAGGACATCAACCGCATCCAATGGAACCAGCAAGAGCTCTGGCTTCTTAAGGCTGAGATGCACAGAAAGCCCGAGTTACTGTTCCCGAGGAGCACAATGAAGGGTTCTTACCGTATTTTTCTGGCGGCGATGATGGCGTTCGCCCTCGCGTCCGTTGCGCAGACCGGGTTCGGTCCGCAAAGTCCCAACAGCAATCGCAACGAGCCACAGATACAGATACAAGGGCAGACGCCGTCGGGCTCGCAGCCGGCACAGAATCCGGCAATGAATGCGCCTTCGAGCACACCGCCTGTGGCAGACACGACAAAGCCTGCAGATTCAAAGCCGGCAGATTCAAAACCTCCGACCGACCTATCGAAGCCCAGCACAGCGGCTACTCCCTCGACCAAGGACCAGAACACTCCGGGCACATTGGTGTACCCGATGCCCGCACCGGGAGCGGAGCCGCAGACGCAACTGCTTCCGGGTGCCGACACGCCCGCCAGCGCCGACCCGCTGCTACAACCGGCGCCGCTGCCCAAGGGAGATCCCGCGACGCTTGTCGGCGGCACGGCCGATAAAGTGGATCGTATTCGTAATCGCGTCGTGATACAGCCCTTCGGCGGCGGCAAGCGCATGGACATCCGTTTCGACGACCGCTCGCATTTCTTCCGCGACGGAAGGGAAACGACCATCCTCGGAATCAAAAAGGGCGATCGCGTTTACGCGGACACCATGCTGGTGGACGGAAAAGTCTTCGCGAAGAACCTGCGCGTGCAGACCTCAGGCATTCCGGCCGAAGCGCGCGGACAGGTTCGGCTTTATGACGCGTCTACCGGGCGCGTCGTCCTGCAGGACAACCTGACCTCGCAACTGGTGTACATCACGGTCTCGCCAACAACTCCGGTCACACGACAGTTTGGCTCAGCCTCCGCCGCCGACCTGAAGCCCGGCACTCTGATCGATGTAGTCTTCGCGCCAGGACGAAAGATCGGCGATGCACGGCAGATCAACATACTGGCGCAGCCAGGCGCTAACTATATGTTCGTCGGACGCGTAACCAATGTGAACATGAGTTCCGGCACGCTGGCCGTGGAAAATCAGTCGGACAACAAGAACTACGAGATCCACTTCGATCCCCGCAAGATGGACCAACGCGAACTGCTGGTGATAGGGGCAGAGGTTGCGGCCAACACGGTCTTCGACGGCAAGACCTACACCGCGCAGACGATGACGGTAACGGCGGCAACGAACGCACAGCAGTGAGACAAATGCGAAGTATAAGCAGGTACCAGGAAAAGCAAAACCCCGGTGTCAGAGCCGGGGTTTTCGTTTGTTCAGATTTTTCCTTGCGCTTCCTCGTGTTGGATGAATCAGCCGACTAGCTGTGCAATCTGACGCGTTACCTTCGCAGGATCTGCTGCGGCGGTAATGGGGCGTCCTACCACGATGTACGTTGCGCCCGCTGAGAACGCTTCTTCCGGTGTGACTACTCGCGCTTGATCGCCTGCATCGCCGCCTGCGAGACGAACACCCGGACAGACGATGGCGAAACCTGTTCCCAATTCCCTGCGCAATTCGCGTGCTTCCTGCGCCGACGCGACTACGCCTCCGCAGCCCTGCTGCACGGCTAGATTGGCAAGCCGCAATACCTGCGACTGCACAGTCCCGCTGACTCCGACCTCCTGAAGATCTTCGGTGTCAAGGCTGGTCAGCACCGTGACTGCGAGAATCATCGGCTTGGACTCGCTGGCGGCACTGGCATCGACTGCGGCCTTCAGCATCTTCGCGCCGCCCGAGGCGTGAACGGTCAGCATGGATACGCCGAGCGCAGCCGCGCTCTGAACGGCTCCGGCAACGGTGTTGGGTATGTCGTGGAACTTCAAGTCGAGGAAAACTTTGCGTCCGCTCGCGACCAGATCGCGCACCACCTGGGGGCCTTCGGCGGTGAAAAGCTGCTTGCCTACCTTGAAGGTGGTCACCGCGTTGCCGATGGTCTGCACCATCTTCTGCGCTTCAGCGGCGGAAGAAACGTCGAGCGCAACAATCAGTTTGTCGGTCGCCATGGCTCTATTGTAACGGAGCGACAGGACACAAAGCGGAGCGAGGAAAAGAGGAGGGGCGCGGGCGTGAGCAAGACGAAAAGACGCATGGCAAACACCACCCAATGTTCCTCTGGAACTTACGATGCCGGCGCAAAGTGAAACGCGCCCCCGTTAAGAGACGCGTTTCTGAAAATCGAGAGTTGCAGTTATTCGGTTCCCGGTTTACAGCTTTTCGTAAAATTCGCAACCAGAGCAGGAAATATAAACACCGCCCGGAACGTTGCGCTCGCGATCTTTCACGCGCTTCACGATGCGGGTGGGCTTGCCGCACTTCGGGCAATCGGTGCTCTTGGTAGTGTCCATGACCTTCGTACGGTTAGCTATCTTTGCGATCTTCGCCATCTATGTTCTCCTGACAGAAATGTGCCGTCAACCCTATACGGGAGCGGTTCTTTGCTGTTTCGGGGAGTAAATTCTGGCAACCCACAGCGTCTTGGGAACGCCTAGCGCGGGCCGCCGAAAGGACGCACTGCGCCAATCTCACTCGCCGGGTAGCAAATTCATTCTACACCAGTATGGATTGCGAATCGGGTAATCGGGGAATGGAGGGAATCAACGGCTTGTTCGACTCGCAAATTCCCCGATTCGAAATTCGCATTTCGCACTACACTATCCCGATGGCAACCAGCGTAACCGACTCCCCTGACCTTCGCTTCCCTATCGGAAAATTTCACTGGAGCGGCGCCAATACCGACGCCGACCGTCACCGCTTCATCGACGAGATCACGCATGTTC
>JBBRZF010000052.1:0-19455 GCA_038236965.1 Terriglobales bacterium
ACGGTGGCGTTCGCGATAGGCAAGCCCGTCGGACCTTTCACCGACCCGCGCAGCAAGGCATCATCAGCGGCAAAACACAGTGAACCGAGGACGATGGAATAGAACAGAGCGAAAAATACTGCGGCGCGAAAATGCAATGACGATGGCATCGAGCAAATCACTCGCAGGTTGGATGCGAGTTTCTGCACAATCAGAAGCCCTCGGTTTGGCGGCGAGACAAAAAACCGAACCAACAAAGGTTTTGATCTCGGTTTCAGAACAGGCGCAAAAGCGCGAACCACGAAGGACGCGAAGGTTTCACGAAGTTTTCACCAAGGAAAACCACGACCTAGATTTCGGTTCTTGCCCTTCCCCTAAGTTTCCTTTGTGTCCCTTCGTGTCCTTTGTGGTTCGGTCTTTGATCTCGGTTTCAGACTAAACCTTTTCGATTGCAAAGACTTGGGGACGGTACTAAGTCGAATGGGCCATCAGAGTGTAAGTAAAAGATACCATTCGGTTTCTGCGCATTAAGGTCTCTTACCTATGGAGCGTGAGTAGATGCATCTGTAGTCTTCAACCATCGTCGCCAGCAAGGGTCCGTTGTGATCCGGTTGACGTGCAAAAACCCAAACCCCCAGGTTGGAGCACATCGTGCAAAATATTTACCGGGTTCCTTTTCTTGCGATCTTCTTAGTGGCGGTGGCGGCATTTGCGTCGGCAGGCACAGTGAGCATAACTTCCCCGAGTTCGACGACTACGTCCCCGGTTCATGTTGTGGCTTCCGCCAGTTCGTCGAACTCGATCACCTCGATCAAAATCTACCTGGATGGCAACAGCGTCTATTCGAAGAGTTCGGCTACGAGCATCGACACCAGTATTTCGACATCTGCAGGTTCGCACCAGTTGACCGTAAGAGCATGGGACAGCAGCGGGACCTCGTTCAGTTCGTCGAAGAGTATCTCGGTGACGTCGACCTCCAGCGGTTCAACCACCAGCAGCAATGGGACCGTCTCCTCGAAGATCGAAGAGATGTCGGGATGGGGATCGTGTACGGGATGCTCGGGCGCTGGCTCCAATGCGAGCTACTCGATGACGCAGCACCTAAGCTCGCCCTCGCAAGATGGCAATTCAACGAAGTTCTGGGTCGGCGGTACGGATTCGTTCTCGCACGGTCTGTGGTGGCGGCGCATGTCGTCGAACACATCGGCTACACATTTTGTTCTCGATATGTACTACTACATGCCGAACCCGAGTGCGTCGTGGGGACTTGAGTTTGCGGCGAACCAGGGATTGAGCAGCGGTTGGTACAAGTTCAGCACACAGTGCTCGTTCGGCAGCAGCGCGTGGCGTGTATGGGATTCGAAGAACGGCGGTTGGGTCTCCACGGGCATCGCCTGCACGCGTCCGCCGGCTAATACCTGGCAGCACGTAGTCTTCGAATACGCCCGTCAGAGCGGCAAAGCGGTCTTTGTTTCCATCACGGTGAACGGCACCAAGCATTACGTGAACAAGAGCTTCTACCCGCAGAATCAGTCGAGCAGCGGTTCGGTCGGTATCCACTTCCAGTTGAACGGCGACAGCTCGATGTCGTCGTACTCGGTCTATACCGACCAGATGAAGCTGACCTACTGGTAGGCAGATAGTTCTACTCCTCTGAAGTTCTCCTCCTGAATGGGCACGGCTACGGCCGTGCCTAACTTTTTGCCTTCGCGGTACACTTTCTGTGGAGGAGTTATGACCCAATGGTGCCGCACCCGAGCGGCGGCAGTGTTCTTTTGCGTAATCATCTTGCTGGGTTTGTTGCTGGCGTTGAGCGGATGCTCATCCAAGCCGAAGAAGGAATCGCGTCGCTACGAGATCACCGGGAAAGTCATCTCGGTGGATAAGACGAAGAAGCAGGTGATGTTGGCCCATGAGGATATTCCCGGGCTCATGAAGGGAATGACCATGGGCTTCCGGCTTAAGGACGACTGGCCATTGAATACCCTTGCACCGGGCGACCATCTCAATGGAGTGCTGGTGATGGATCCCGATGGTGAATACATCGAGAGTGTGGTAATCACAAGGCGAAGCGGCACCGAGCCTGAGCCCAGCACCAGCAACGCACATCTGCCGGAGGTGGGCGACGAAGTTCCCGACTTCGCCTTCCTGAACCAGGACGGCAGGCATGTCTCGATGAAGCAATTCCGGGGACGTCCTTTGTTGCTGACCTTCATCTACACTCGTTGTCCGCTGCCGGATTACTGCATACGCATGAGCAGCAACTTTGCAGACATCGCACGGCAGTTGAAGCAGCAGGACGCCGCCCTCTACGCGAAGCTGCAAATGCTGAGCATCAGCATCGATCCGGAGTTCGACAAGCCGGCAGTCCTGAAGCAATATGCGAAAAATTACGCCGGGGAAATTGATCCCAAATCACAGCACTGGCAATTCGTTGGAGGCCCACCGGAGGACATTCGCAAAACCGCAGACTACTTCGGGCTCTCCTATCTCAAGGAGAAGGACCAGATCGTCCATTCCTTGCGCACCGTGTTGCTAGACGGCAATGGGAAAATCGTCGCGCTATATCACGGCAATGAGTGGAAGACGGCAGACGTAGTTCGCGACCTGCAGAAGTTCTTTTGATCTCGGTTTCAGAACCAAGTTCAAAAGCGGGGAACCACGAAGGACCCGAAGGTTTCACCAAGTTTCACCAAGGAAAACCACGACCTTGAAGGTTAGATTTCGGTTCTTGCCTTTCCCCTAGGTTTCCTTTGTGTCCTTTGTGCTTCGGTTTTTGATCAAGTAGGGAAGCAGCGAAGTTGCGGCTCGCGCAGAAGATCGAACCCGCGTTACCGCACAAACTACGTGCGCGAACGTGGGCGCAAAGTGAAGAGGCTCCTCGCGTGAGGAGCCTCTTTTGCCTGCAATCATTCGTTTGAGTTTATTGTTCGCCGGGCGGAGCCTCCCCGAGATTCGCGTCCAGCAGGTATTGAATCTCGGCGAGAGCCCGAGGAATTGCCGTCTCCACCGTATCGCTGATGTCCGTGCCGAAGCCGAACTCCTCTCCGGTCACGGTGACCAGCAGGGTTGTGGGTGCCTTGCCGTAAAGAGATTCGGACAGACTCAAGAGCGCTGCCGGATCGACGGCGTGCGTCGTAGTCCGCCGGGCGCGGTCCGGTACAATGTGCCGCGAGCGCACGGTTCCGGCAGCGCCCTCAATGGAAGCGTCCACCAAAATGACCAGTGGATAGCGGGAGATGGTTTCGGCCAGCTCTGGCCCAAGCTGGTGAAGCGTCAAAATTTCGACCAGAGCGGGATCGACTTGGTTGCGCAGGCCCTCCACGACGCGGATACCGAGGGCGTCGTCGCCTCGCAAGCTGCTGCCGAATCCGATGACCAGAGCCCTTGCCACCTCAGCCTCGCAACGCCGTGTCCAGCAGTGTGCCGTCAAAATCGCGGAGTTCAACCCGCATCGGCATCTGTCCCATCGCGTGCGTCGAGCAACTCAGGCAGGGGTCGAAGGCGCGGACCACGGCTTCCACGCGATTGAGCATCCCCTCCTGAATCTTCTCGCCCTTCACAAAATGCCTCGCCACTTGAAGCACTCCCTTGTTGATGGCGAGATTGTTGTGTCCGGTTGCAATCACCAGATTGGCGGACGTGATAAGTCCGTTCTCGTCGATGGTGTAGTGGTGCAGCAGAGTGCCTCGAGGAGCTTCCGAGCCTCCGACGCCTACAAAATTATTCGGCTCGGCGAAGGCGCGTACATGCTTGTCGAGAATGTCCGGCGCGTGCAGCAGCAGGTCGATACGCTCCAGCGCGAACAGGATCTCGATCAAGCGCGCGTAATGGTAGTAGAAAGAGCTGAGCACGGTGTGGCGTTCCAACTCGCGGAACTCGGCCAATTCTTCATCGGCGCGCGGAGTGCCGCAACGTCTGCAAAGATTCAGGCGAGCCAGTGGCCCCACGCGATACATGCCGTTCGGATAGCCGAGCGGTTTGTAGTAAGTGGATTTCAGATAAGTGTCGGGCTCATCCACTTCGCCGATGTAATCCTGATACGCGAGGCCATCTATCTTGTCGGCAATGATGTTGCCATCGGCATCGATGAAGCGGATGTGTCCGCGATAGAGCGAGATCTCTCCATCCTCATGCGCAAGTCCCATGAAGAGCGATGGGAAGTTCGCGAAGGTGCGGATCTCCGTGCGGAACTGTTCGATCCTGCTCTTGAACCACATAAGGGTGCGCGTGGCGATGGTGAGCGCTTCCGGCAGCAGCGCGAGGATTAGGTCGCGCTTCTCGCTGGCCAGCGGTTCGCTCACTCCGCCGGGTACGATCCATCCGGGATGAACGCGTTTGCCACCGAGGCATTCGATGATCTGCTGTCCGAACTGGCGCAGGCGGATGCCGTCGCGTGCCATCTGCGGATTAGCCTCAAACAGTCCGACGATGTTGCGCTTTGCCGGGTCGCTGTCCATCCCAAGCAACAGGTCGGGCGAGGAGAGATGGAAAAAGCTCAGAGCGTGCGATTGCACGATCTGGGCAAGGTTCATGATGCGTCGAAGTTTAATGCCGGTCTCCGGCACCTGGACGGCGAGCAAAGCGTCGCAGGCCTTCGCCGATGCGATGAGATGGCTTACCGGGCAGATGCCGCAGATGCGCGCCATAAGCGCGGGCATTTCGGTGAACGGGCGGCCTTCGCACATCTTTTCGAAGCCGCGCAGTTGGGTGACGTGGAAGCGCGCATCGGTGACAAAGCCCGCTTCGTCCATCTGCAGCGTGATCTTGGCGTGGCCCTCTATGCGCGTGACGGGTTCAATGGTCAATTTTTTCAAGGTTGCTGAGGTCATGGTTCAGGCTCCAAAGCGCGCGGTGGCGGCGATATCCGGCATGCGGCCCTCGGCAAGTTCGCTGAGGACGAGATGAATGGTGTCCGCCGATGGAGGACAGCCGGGTACGAAGACATCGACATGGACGAGTTCATGCACCGGACGAACCTTGTTGAGCAGTTTGGGAACAACCTGGTCAGGAATCCGATGTTCGAAATCGGCAGTCTCGAAGTAAACGCGATGCAGCATGTCGGCGACGGGGAACAGGTCGCGCATGGAGGGCACGTTGCCGGTGACGGCGCAGTCGCCGAGCGAGACCAGCGTGGCGGTGTGCGCGCGGATCTTGCGGATCTTCTGCAGGTCGTCGTCATTGCTGATGGCGCCTTCCACCAGGGTGATATCCACCCACTCGGGGAATACTTTGGCGTCCACCAGCGGACTGTAAAGAAGGTCGAGTTTGGCGGTAAGTTCCAAAAGACGTTCATCCATGTCGAGCAGCGACATATGGCATCCGGAACATCCATCCAGCCAAACGGTTGCGAGCTTCATCTTGCTCATCTGTGCTCCTCCCGCATCAGCGTCAGGTACGGCAGGAACTGCCGGCGCTTGGACATTTCAGCGACGGACTTTCCCTTGTCGGAGAGGGCGCCGGTGGGACAAACATGAACGCACTTGCCACAGGAAGTGCAGGTTTCGCTTTCGCCCCAGGCGCCGTTGAGGTCGGAGATAATCTGCGCGCTGGAACCGCGCCCGGTCACATCCCAGGTATGCGCGCCTTCGATCACGTCACAAACGCGAACACAGCGCGTACACAGAATGCAGCGGTTGTGGTCCACGATGAAGCGATCGTGCGAAGCATCGACCGGCATTCGCGGATGACGGTATGGAACCGTGACGTGGGTGACGCCAAGCTTCTGCGCCAGCGATTGCAGTTCGCAATGCCCGTTGCTTACACAGACGGAGCAGATGTGATTGCGTTCGGAGAAAAGGAATTCCACGATGAGCTTGCGGTAAGCCTGCAAGCGTTCGGAATTCACGGTGACTTCCATCCCTTCCTGCACCAGCGTGACGCAGGCGGGGAAGAGTTTGGGGCTGCCCTTGATCTCCACCAGGCAGACGCGGCAAGCGCCCACATTCGGGAGTCCTTCCAGGCGGCACAGGGTTGGAATGAAGATGTCTTGTTCCAGCGCGACTTCCAAAATCGTCTGGTCTTCGCGGGCTCCAACATCCTGCCCATCTATCTTGAGAGTTTTTATCTGAATGCCAGTTGAACTCATGCGCCTACCCTCGCGGCCAAAGGCTTAAGCTCGCAAACACCTGCGGCGCAGCCTTTGTGCTCGATGTGATTGAGGTATTCGTCGCGGAAGTAACGCAACGTGCTGAAGACCGGATTGGGCGCCGTCTGTCCGAGTCCGCAGAGGCTGGTGGCGCGCACCATCTCGGCAAGACGTTCCAGCAGAGCGAGGTCCTCCTGTTCAGCGGTTCCGTTCGTCATCTTCGCAAGCAGGTCGAGCATGTGCGCCGTTCCCACACGGCAGGGAACGCACTTGCCGCACGACTCCGACGTACAGAAATCCATGAAGTACTTTGCGACATCCACCATGCACGAGCTGTCGTCCATGATGATCATGCCGCCAGAGCCCATGATGGAGCCGACGCTGGCCAGCGATTCGTAGTCCACCGCCATGTCGAGATACTGTTCCGGAACGCATCCTCCGGAAGGCCCTCCGGTCTGCACAGCTTTGAAGGTGCGTCCGTCGGGGATGCCTCCGCCGAGTTTGAAGACGATCTCGCGCAGAGAGACGCCCATCGGAACTTCGATCAAGCCGGTGTTGTTGACGCGTCCGGCGAGTGCGAAAACCTTGGTGCCCTTGCTGCGCTCGCTACCGATGGCGGCAAACCATTCGCCCCCGTTGCGCAGGATGGGCGCGACATTGGCGTAGGTCTCCACATTGTTGATCAGCGTGGGTGCGCCCCACAGTCCTGATTGCGCCGGGAAGGGTGGACGCGGACGCGGTGTCCCGCGATTGCCCTCGATGGAGTGGATAAGCGCTGTCTCTTCTCCGCACACGAACGCTCCAGCACCCAGTCGCACTTCAATGCGGAAGCTGAAACGCGTGTCGCAGATCTCGTTGCCGAGTACGCCCAGGCGTTCCGCCTGACGGATAGCATCCTTCAAACGCTTGATGGCAAGCGGATATTCAGCGCGACAGTAGATATATCCCTTGCTCGCGCCACACGCGTAGGCGGCAATGGCCATGCCTTCCAGGATGCGATGCGGATCGCTTTCCAGAACGCTGCGATCCATAAAGGCCCCAGGATCGCCTTCGTCCGCGTTGCAGATCACGTACTTGCCGTTGGGGGCCTGCGCCTTCGCAACCGTGCTCCACTTCAAGCCCGTAGGAAAGCCGGCGCCTCCACGACCGCGAAGTCCGCTCTTCGATATCTGCTCGATCACCTGCACGGGTTTCATGGAGGTGAGTGCGTTGAAGAGCGCTTCATAGCCTCCGACGGCGATGTAATCCTCAATACGTTCAGGGTCGATCTCGCCGCAGTTTTCCAGCACGATCTTCTTCTGCATTGCGAAGAAGGGCTGCTTGGGGTCGAGCACGATGGCCGCCGGGGCGGGCTTGTTTTCGATGACCGTATCCACCACCGCAGCAGCGTCGCTGGCGGTGACGGACTGGAACATCTGTTCGCCATGATGCGAGGAGACCAGCGGGCCGGCAGCACAGAGTCCCATGCAGCCCACGCCCTTCACCTTGCAGCATTCGCCCAATCCGCGGGCTTTTACTTCCTGCTCCAGCGCGCTCTTGACCTGGTCGCTGTGCGAAGAGATGCAACTGGCGGCCACGCAGACCTTGATCTCGTGCTGGATAGCGGAATTCTTTTCCTGTTCTTCGATAGCGATATTCTTCAGATCGTCCTGGTTCATGCGCCCACTCCTGTTTCCGCTGCGGCGCAGACGGCAACTGCGGGTTCCATGAATCCGCGTACGTGCTCGCGGATTTTTTCCGGAGTGACTTTTCCCTGAATCTCGGAGTCGTACACGGCCAGCGGCGCGAGTCCGCAGGAACCGAGGCAGCGCGCCGTAACCAGCGACAACTTGCCGTCGGACGTGGTTTCGCCGGGACGGATGCCGGCGGTTTCTTCTATCGCCTTCAGCAGCGCTGGAGCGCCCTTGATGTAACAGGCGGTCCCGGTGCAGACGACGCATGTGTGTTCGCCCGCGGGCTTCATGCTGAAAAAATGATAGAACGTGGCAACGCCATAAACTTTGCTCAGAGGTACGCGCAAAGATTTGGCTACATACAGAAGAGCCTCTTGGGTAAGGAAACCGAAGCTTTCCTGCACAGTATGTAGGACTTCGATGAGCGCGGAAGGCTCGTGCCCGTGGCGCCGCATGGTCCCATCCACCAACTTCCAGCGACGATCGTCAGAAGGGGGCGATGGCTTTGAAAAATAGCCCTGCATGTGTTTCTCCTGGTAATGAGCGGTGCGTTGAGGCGCGGAGAATAAGCCCGACGTCCCGCAGGTATGAAGATGAGAGGGAAAGAAGGCGATGCACTTGGAGAGGTTCCCCAAAGCGCACCTTATGAATGCGAGATTGTGGTAGGTGAGTCACGTCTTTTCCGCTGGGCAGACGGTTTCCGCCATACGGTGCTGACGACAATCCAAGGATACGAGTCTGCAGCGGGGACGGGTGTGATAGGGCTCACATCGCGATGTATTGCAAAACGGAACTGGCCCGTTAAAGGGCCAGTCTCAAAACAGGAATTGCGAGCTGCTAGCAGATGCGAGGCAGTTGTTCACCGCTCAGCATGTCCACGATGCGAGTGGTGCCGATGCGACTGGTGAGCGTCACCATTCCCGGAACGTCCGCCGACACGGTCCCAATCTGCGCTGCAGATTCTCCGTCTGGGGCAGAGTGCAGAATCTCCAAAGCCTCCTCGGTTTGCTCCTGCGGAAGGAAGACCACGAAGCGGCCTTCGTTCGCCAGGTAGAGCGGATCGAAGCCGAGGATCTCGCAAGCTCCGCTGACGTCTTCGCGCACGGCGATGCTGGTTTCTTCGAGGGTGACATGCAGGCGGGAAGATTCGGCGATCTCGATAACCGTCGTGCCCAGTCCGCCGCGCGTGAGGTCGCGCAGGCAATGCAGGTCGAGCCCGGCAGCAAGAAGTTTTTGTACCGTTGCGGTCACGGGGGCGCAATCGCTTTCGATGGTCGATTCGAATTCCAGGTTCTCGCGAACGGCCATGATGGCGATACCGTGACGTCCAATGTCTCCGCTGACGAGCACGGCGTCGCCTTCCCGCACGCTGACGGGGGCGATGGTGAGCGCGTGTTCGATCACGCCGATTCCGGCGGTGTTGATGAAGATTCCGTCCCCCTTGCCTTTATCGACGACTTTTGTATCTCCGGTAACAAGTTGCACTCCGGCGCGAGCGGCCGCGTTCTTCATGCTTTGGACAACGCGCCACAGCGTGTCCATGGGCAGACCTTCTTCCATGATGAATCCGCAACTCAGATAAAGCGGGCGCGCACCGCACATTGCCAGGTCGTTGACCGTGCCGTTCACGGCGAGGGAACCGATGTCGCCGCCGGGAAAGAAGAGGGGATGCACGACGTAGGAATCCGTGGTGAACGCCAGTTTTGCTCCGGCAATCGAGAGGACTGCGCCATCATGCGCGGCATCGGCAATGGGACTGGCAAAGGCGGGCACGATCATGTTGGTGATGAGTTGATGCATCAACTTTCCGCCGCCCCCATGCGCGAGCGTCACCGTCGGATAATCCGTGATCGAGATGGGGCAGGATAGCGTGAAGTCTTTTATGGCCGTCATGCGTTGACCTTTTCAGTGCGCTGCTGTTCGAAGCGGCGGTAGCGGTAATAGGCCGAGCAGGCGCCTTCGTTGGAAACCATGGGCGCGCCCAGCGGACGCTCTGGCGTACACAGCGTTCCGAACGCGGGACATTCAGCGGGCTTCTTGATGCCCTGCAATACCAATCCGCTGATGCAGTCCGGACTCTCATCGGCGGTGTAATCGACCAGTCCGAACTTAGCTTCGGCATCGTACTCCGCGAATTCCGCTGACAGTCCGAGTCCGCTGGCCGGAATTTCGCCCAGACCGCGCCACTTGCGCGGAACCACCTTAAAGACTTTGCGCACGGTCTCCTGCGCGGTCGGGTTGCCCGCTCGACGCACAGAGCGCGTGTACTGGTTCTCAACCTCCGCGCGTCCCTCTTCCAGTTGCGTTACGCACATCAGGATGCCCTGCAGAATATCGAGCGGCTCGAATCCGGTGACCACGATGGGGACGTTGTATTTCGCGGCGATGGGGTAGTACTCCTCGAATCCCATGATGGTGCAAACGTGTCCAGCGGCGAGGAATCCCTGCACGCGATTATTCGGCGATCCCAAGATGGCCTCCATCGCTGGCGGAACCAGCACGTGCGAAACGAGAATTGAGAAATTCTTGATGCCACGCTCGCGTGCAAGATAAACGGCCATCGCATGTGCGGGAGCAGTTGTCTCAAATCCCACGGCGAAGAAGACGACCTCTTTGTCGGGATTCTTCTGCGCGATATCGATCGCATCGAGTGGAGAGTAAAGGATGCGAACGTCTCCGCCCGCAGCCTTCACCTGGAACAGGTCTTTGTCGCTGCCGGGCACGCGCAACATGTCGCCAAAGGAACAGAAGATGACTTCCGGGCGGGACGCGATGGTGATGGCCTCATCGATCAGTTCCAGAGGCGTTACGCATACCGGACAACCGGGCCCATGCACCAACGAAATTCCTTTCGGCAGCAATTCATCCAACCCGTATTTCACGATGGAATGCGTCTGACCGCCACATATCTCCATCAGTGTCCACGGACGGGTTGTGACGCGCTTTATGGCCTGAGCGTATTCGGCAGCGGCAGCGGCTTCGCGGTATTCAGTCACATACTTCACTTGTTCAACTCCTCCGCCTCATCCAACTGCGCAAGCTCGCCGAGTTCTTTCAGATATCCAAAGACGCGGTTCGCTTCTTCTTCGTCGATCACGCTGATGGCGAAGCCGACATGGACGAGGACGTAGTCGTCCACCTTCGCTTCCGGGACATAGGCCAGGTTCACTTCTTTGACGATGCCGCCGAAATTTACCCGTCCAACGCGAACGAAATCTTCACCAACTGTACTGACGATCTTTCCTGGAACCGCGAGGCACATGCCTACTCCTTCTGCGTGCTTTGGTCCGCGCGTATCGCGGCCATGATCTGACCCACCGCGATGCCGCCATCATTCGGCGGAATGCGCTGATGCCAATAAACCCTGAATCCTTCTTCCTGCAAACGCCGCACACTGTGCACGGTGAGCAGTTTGTTCTGGAAACATCCGCCGGTAAGCGCAACCCGCTCCAGCCCAGCCTGTTTCGCGACGCCGACCATCATCTCGGCCAAGGTGTTGTGAAACTTGCGCGCGATGACACCGGCAGGAACGGCCGCCGCTTGATCGCCGATGATGTCCAGCACCATTGGTCCCCAATTGATGACACCCGATGCATCCAGACGAAATTCGTAACCATCATCGCACTCGACGTTGGCAGCCAGAAACTCGAGTTGCATGGCTGCCTGCCCTTCAAAGCCCACCGTCTGGCGAAGGTCGATGATGGAAGCCACGGCATCGAACAGGCGCCCCGCGCTGGTAGTGACGGGACTGTTCAATCCGCGCTCCAGCATGGAGCGAAGCACGCGTCGCTCACCGACACTGAATTCACGAACCGGCGCCAGGCTTTCCCGCTCCCAAACCACGTTGCCCAGCAATTCATACAGCAGGCCGAGAGCGATGCGGCGTGGTTCCTTCACCGCTTTTTCACTGCCCGGCAGCCGAAAGCTGCGCAGATGAGCGGCGCGAGTGAAGTCGGTCTCGTTGATGGCGAGGAACTCGCCTCCCCAAATCGTGCCGTCCGGACCGTACCCGCTTCCGTCCCACGCGATGCCGAGCACCGGAGCGCTGATGGCGTTCTCTGCCATGCAGGCCAGAACATGAGCGTATTGGTGTTGCACACCAACCACCGGCTTTCCGGTCCTGCGCGCATATTCGCTGGAGGTGTAGTCGGGATGAAGATCGCAAGCGACCTTCGCCGCGGAAAATTCGTAAAGCTCTTCGAAGCTGCGGATGACCTTCTCAAACGCATCGTACGCCTGCGGCGTTTCCAGGTCCCCTATGTGCTGGCTGATGAACAGTTGCGGGCCTACAGAGATGGCGACCGTACTCTTCTGGTGCGCTCCCACGGCCAGGACGGGAGCAACATCGCCGCCCAGATACAGGGGAAGAGGCGCATATCCGCGAGCGCGACGCAGAACCAGTTCGCGGCCTAGCACGATGCGCGCAATCGAGTCGTCCACGTGCCGGACGATGGGCCGATTATGAACGAGGAATAAGTCGGAGAGGCCGCCCAGACGTTGCAGCGCTTCCTTCTCGTCGGTGCAGATGGGTTCGTCAGAAAGATTGCCGCTGGTGGCAATCACCGGGAAATGCAACTCGGCCATGAGCAGGTGGTGCAGAGGCGTGTAGGGCAGCATCACGCCCAGATATGGATTTCCCGGTGCGATGCTGGCGGCGACGGCATTGCCGATCTCGCGGCGCTTCAGGAGAACGATTGGCGCTTCCGGGGAACGCAGCAGTCGCTCCTCCAGTGCGTCCAGGTGGCAGATGGCGCGGATGGCCGGTATCGAGGAAAGCATCACGGCAAAGGGTTTTTCTTCGCGACGCTTGCGCTGACGCAGCAAACGAACCGTGGCGGCGTTGCGCGCGTCGGCCAATAAATGGAATCCGCCGAGGCCTTTCACGGCGACGATGCGTCCTTGGCGTATCGCCCCCGTGGCCTTCACCAGCGCATCGTGATGCTTGGCAAGCGTGCTGCCGGAAACGTCCCAAAGCTCGATATGCGGCCCGCAAACAGGACAGGCATTCGGCTGCGCATGAAAGCGACGATCCAGTGGATTGCGATATTCCTGCTCGCAAGCGGGACACATCGCGAAACTCTTCATCGTCGTCGAAGGACGGTCGTAAGGCAGCGACTCAATAATGGTGAAACGTGGTCCGCAGTTGGTGCAGTTGGTAAAGGGATAGTGATAGCGGCTATTGGACGGGTCGGTGATCTCGCGCAGGCAGTCGGGACAGGTCGCGATGTCCGGCAGCACCAGAGCGGTTTTCTCTCCCTGCACGCTCGGCCTTATCTCGAACGAGGTGAAGCCGACGGCATCAAGAAAGCTGCTTTCCAGGCTTTGGATGAAGGAGATGGCGGGCTTGTCGCGTCCCACGCGAAGGAGGAAATCCCGCAGTACGGACTCGCTACCTTCCACCTCGAGGAAAACGCCTTGGGCGGAGTTGCTCACCCATCCATACAAATGCATCTCGGTCGCCAACCGGTAGATGAATGGCCGAAAGCCCACGCCCTGTACCGCACCGCGAATCGTCATCTTCAGACGCAGGAGGGTTCCGCGCGAAGACGGTTCGCATACGGAAGGGTTCGAGGTTTCAGCCAAGACAGCACCTGTGAGTGGAAGAGATGGGACTTTTACTGCTATAAGCCTATGGCTCCCGCCTCTCCAGACGAAGGGTGTAAATCACAACAGATTGTGATATTGCTCACAAGAAAGTGAAAACGCCGCGTTATTAGGGGGAATACAACATCAATCCCAAAGCTGCGGTCTAACTCAAAAGCTTGCGATCCAGACACGAAAAGAGCGCTGCTTTCGGGCAGCGCTCTTTCTCCGGGAAAGCCGGAATTTTCAAGCTGCGCGTGAAGTCGGAGCCAATACGACTCCGTACTTTTCTCCGCATAGCACGCAAGTGATACGAACATCTTCGGCCGGGCTCGAATTGGCCGTTAACGGATAGCGGTTGTAGGTTAAGCAACTCGGGCAGCGAGCTCCCGAGATCGAAGGAGTGCGGTGCAGACGATCAGGCGAAGTGGGGCCCTGTGTACTCATCCCTAAAAAGATGCAAATGTTTGAAAGAAAGAAGCCCGAGTTCGCGAAACTCAAACAAGAAGCTGGGCCAGAATGATTTTCGCGATCATGGCCAGCGGGTAGACCGTGGTGTAGGCGATGCTGGGCAGGTCGTTTCCGGAAACACTGTTCGCGTAGGTCAGGCTTGCGGGCTCCGTGTGAATTCCGGAGGCAAGACCCATGGCCGAATCGAAGGGCATCTTCAGGACTTTGTGCGCCACAACCAGGGTGGCCATAGCGCTCACAACCGTGATGAGGGCTCCTGCGGCGATCGTCTGCCAACCGTTCGAGCGGATTGTCTGAGCAAAGGAATAGCCGGCCTTGGTCCCGACCCCGGCAAGAAACAGGAGCAGCCCTATCTGTCGCAACGTCAGATTCGCGCTGATGGGAATCGTCCAGGTGATGCGGCCCGTGCGTTCCAGTTTTCCCAGCAACAGCGCCACCATCAACGGTCCACCCGCTAATCCAAGGCGAACGATGTTTCCGCCGGGCAGCGGAAGCGGCAGCATTCCCACGAGCACCCCAAGCACCATGCCGATCGCGACGGAGCCGAAATCCGTTTCCGCCGTGCCTCGTATGGAATTACCAAAGAACCTTCCAATAGCCTCGAAATTGGTGCTGCCGGAGACCACGCGAACCAGGTCGCCGAATTCCAGCCGAGTATCCGCCGCTGGCACCACATCAATGTCTCCGCGACGCACGCGCGTGATCGTAGCCTGCATCTCCGACTCAAGCTTGAGGTCGCCTATGCGCTTGCCCACCACTTGCGGGCTGGAGACAAAGAAGCGTTGGAAGTCGAGTTCCGTGCGGTCCTTTTCGATCTGCTGCTCAGACGATTCGCCGAAGATATGTTTTGCCCGGGCCAATCCAATCTCGTCGCCGACGACCACCACGATGTCGCCGAGGTCGAGGTGCGCATCGCGATGAGCAACGCTGGTTTCGCCGCCCTGACGTATGCGGCTAATGACGAATCCGGGATCGCGGTGTACGTCCAGCAATTCGCCGATGGAGCGGCCAACGATGCCGGGATTCTTCACCACGAAATCCTGCGAGCGGATCTCCTGATGGTTCACCGGTGGCACCGGCTTTATCTTCCACACACGACGCATGACCTGGAAGCAGAGCAGCACGCCGACAACGCCCATCGGATAAGCCAATCCGAAGGCGACGATGGGTTCATCGACCAGATCGCGAAGCTGGTCGGCGGAGAGTCCCTCGTTCATTGCGCGAAAGTGTATGCGCTCGCGAGCGGCGGCAACGGCAGGCGTGTTCGTCAAGGCTCCAGCGTAGAGGCCGGCGATTCGCGCGCGGCTCATATGCATGGTAAGACCAAGCGAAAGCGTGAGTGCAGCCGCAAACAGAAGAAGTCCGAGCGCCAGCAGATTGTCGCGCGAACCCTGTTTCTTGAACGAGGCGAAGAAGGCTGGCCCCGACTGGATCCCGATGGTGTAAACGAAGATGATGAGACCGAGGCTGGGAACGATCTCCGGCAGGGAAATCGCCTTGTTCAGCGCGCCTACGGCGATGCCCATGAAGAGCACACCTGCTACGCCCAGACGGAATCCGAAAAGGTTGATCTGCCCCAGCAGGTAGCCGAGTCCGATCACGACAAACAGCGTGAGGATAGGTGAGGCTACCAGTGTGGCGACAAGCTGTTCCATTCGACTCCTGCGGCGCGCGAATGCCCGCTGTGCTGATGCTATGGGAGCGCAGGCGCTTGTGACAAATCGTGCCTTGGGTCTCAGGCAGACTCATCGGCATCGTGAGTAGAATCCTGAGCTAGAGAAATATGCTCGCATCCTTGGCGGCGATGGTCGAGCGCTTCGCAGAACTTATCAGTTGGGGTTCGGATAGGGAGTTTGGTTCTTCCGACAAGTCGCGGGAATTCCGAGGAATTTGCGGGATTTAACCTGTTTTTCCGCAAAGAAATCTGATCGAAAACGGTGTAGGCGGGTGCAATTTGCGTGAAGAAAGCTGCACAGAATGGGGTGAGCAGTCGAGTTTCCTTCGGCGACCGCACCCCAGCGCGTGCCGACGCGCCGGGGCCCCGAATAATTTGCCTGCGGCAGCAAGGAAGAAATCTGTTTGTCTCGGGACGGCACGACTGAAGTCGTGCCCTGATACGAGGCCTTTCTCCACGCGGCATGAAGCGATCTGCTCCTGCCGTGATTCGATGGATTTTCGTACACTGATAAAACCAGCCCTTCTGTGTCGAGACAGGTACCCGTTGTCTATTGGTTATGTTGGAATTCCGGGCAGGGGTAGGCTATAGTTCGAGGCACCAACAGTGACTTTGGCGCGGATCAGGCGCACAAGGCCTGAGTTCTTGTCACGCGCACACAGACGCGAAATCATTGAGCCAGATGGACCAATCCGGGGCCGGGAAGATGGGTAATCAGTCGGGCGCGGCAGCGCAATTGAGCCCGGAGCCCGTGGTGCGTATGGCCAATGCGGCGCGACGGTTGCCGGCGGCTGTCCATTTTGAGTCGGACGTGATGGCTCGGCGAGCCATCGGCGAGTGCTCGCGATATCTACGCACCACCTTTGAAAATCTTCAGCGCAATCCGCGCGCCGCCGAAGTATTGCTGGTCTGTAGTGAAGAACGTCTTCTGGCGGAAAACTATTCTGCCGCGCGCGCGCCCAATGTTCGCATCATCGCGCTGACCAACGAGCGATTTCGCGATTCCCGCCTGGACGGCGCGGTCTACGCTTATCTTCCGATCGATACTCCCGCGCCCTTGATCGAGCGCATGATCGACAACGCGCTCGACCACATCCACCTGATCATGACGCGCAGAGAGGTGAACGAACGGTTGGCGGGAGCCACGCACGAGATTCACGAACTGAACAAGATAGGCGCTGCGCTCTCCGCAGAACACGACACCGGCAAACTGCTGGAGATGATCCTCACCAAGTGCCGGGAGATCACCAAGTCGGACGCGGGCTCGCTGTACCTTGTGGAAGAAGAGCCACTGGCCGAAGAACAGTCGATGCTGGCGGAGAGCTCGTCCGAAGCGGTGGTGGCGTCGAAACATCTGCGCTTCAAAGTCGCGCAGAACGATACCGTTCACGTTGCATTCCAAGAGATCACGCTGCCGATCAGCGAAAATTCCATCGCCGGGTATGTTGCGCTGCACGGCGAAGTGGTGATGATCGAAGACAGCTATCATCTGCCGGAAGGCGTGCCGTACTCCATCAATCGCAAGTTTGATGAAGATTCGGGCTATCGCACGAAGTCGATCCTGGCGGTGCCCATGCGCGACCAGCACGGACAGATCGTCGGCGTTGTGCAGTTGATCAACGCCAAGCGTGACTTTGAGAAGAAGTTGACCTCGATCACGCAAGTGATGCAGCAGGTGGTTCCGTTCAACCCGCGGCAGGAAGAGATCGTGCTGTCGCTGGCAAGCCAGGCAGCGGTCGCCTTTGAGAACAGCCAGTTGTATGCCAGCATCCAGCGGCTGTTTGAAGGCTTTGTGAAAGCCAGTGTCATCGCTATTGAAGCGCGCGACCCAACCACCTCGGGACATTCGTTCCGTGTTGCCAATCTGACCGTGGCTCTGGCTGAAGTGATCGACCGCGATACCGGCACTTATCGCAACGTGACCTTCACGCGCGATGAGATGCGCGAGATACGCTATGCCTCGTTGCTGCACGACTTCGGCAAGGTCGGCGTGCGCGAAGAAGTGCTGGTGAAGGCGAAGAAACTTTATCCCGCGCAGATGGAGTTGATCGAGCAGCGCTTTCACCTGGTGCGTCGCACCCTGGAGGCAGAGAGCAGCAAGCGCCGCATCGACTACATCCTGCAAAAAGGGCGCGACGAATATCTTGCGGGGCGCGAAACCTTTGACCGCGATCTCGAAGAGCAACTTGCGCGGGTGGACCAGTATTTCCAGATCGTCGTGCAATCGAATGAGCCGACCGTGCTGCCCTCGGGAAGTTTTGAGAGCCTGAGCGAGATCGCCGCGCGCGCGTACGCCGACTGGGATGGCAAGGAAAAACCATTGCTTACGGGCGATGAAGTTCGCCTGCTGTCCATCCGCAAAGGTTCACTCGACGACGCGGAGCGATTGCAGATCGAGTCGCACGTGGTGCACACCTACAACTTCCTGAAACAGATCCCGTGGACGAAAGAGATCAAGAACATCCCGCAGATCGCGCGCGGGCATCACGAAAAACTGAATGGGCACGGCTATCCGTTTAAACTCTCCGCGCCGGGGATTCCGTTGCAAACGCGCATGATGACCGTGAGCGATGTCTTCGACGCGCTCTCGGCCAGCGACCGTCCGTATAAGAAGGCGGTGAACACGGAGAGGGCGCTGGAGATACTCGGCTTCATGGTGAAGGACGGCGAAGTGGACGCGCAGGTATTCGAACTGTTTCGCGAGGCCAAGGTATTTGAAAAGTGGCTGGTGGAGAGCACGGCGTATTGAGCTAACCACGTTGCAGGCGTCTGTGAAGAAGCGCGCCGAAAGCGCGCATTTTTTGTGCGCGCAGGCAGGCTGCGCAGAGAAGTAACTTTTAGCGGATGCCGATCAGCACCAGGTCGGTGTCCGCTTTCGCTGTCACGCGCGTACGTCCGCCGCAGTAGTAGAGATGGACTTTGCGTTCGCTGTTGGGCTTTGGGCGGCGAAGCCTTGCCAATCGGCGTTTGGGAGCGACGGAGAGGGTGCGTGAAAGGTGTTGCAGGTTTTCGCACGAGACATCGACATCGGGAGTCGGGGCCAGCGCGGTGTCGCGAACGATGAGGATGGTATCGCCGCGGAGGTCGAGCGTTTCGCCGGCCTTCAGCAAAACTTCTGCCGCACGCGCCGCACGTTCGTCAAAGATGCGCCCGTGTTTGCATCCGGTGCCGATGTCTTCGAAGAGCGAGTTCTCCGGCCCGCCGCCATTGCGCAACATGCTCATGGTGAAGTTGTAGAAAGTAGTCTTGCCGGCATTGCGCACTTCATGTTCGAAGGCCGCGCGCGAATAGAAGGTGTAGCCGTCGGCCAGCGGTTTTATCTTTTCTTCCTCCTCTTCGGCGCGACGGTCACCGACCCGGGCGTCACCGATGACCACGGTGACGTAATCGAAGTTGTGCCGGTGCAACATTGTGGAATCGCCGGGCAATAGCTCCACCCAGTAAACGCGTCCTATGGGCGTATCGAGGGCGAGATGGTGATGCGGTTCGTCCCGGACGGCGACCGCGCCATGCGAGGGGGCGCCTGCGTCCTGGGGCGTCGCGCTGATGTTGTCCGAATCAGACATTCCGCCGCAGATTGTAGTGCGCTTCGTCCAGAGTTCCTAGTGCTTAGTTTCTGATTGTGGAAGGAAGTCATCGCCTGCCCCAAGCCAAAGAAAGCTTGCAGGGAGAAGGACAAAGAAAAAGCCCTACCTATATGCATAGGCAGGGCGTGACGATGTGTCGGCTTAAATCTGCTACTTGAATTCGATGGCGACGTACATTGCTTCGCCTTCGTCGGCTTCCTTCTCTTCGCCTTCTTGTTCGCGTTCCAATTTCTTCTTCGGATCTTCCGGAGTTTCCTTCGCTGTGTTCAACAGGCGGTGCTCGACCAGTACCGGGGCGACCCACTTGACGTTGCCGGGTTCAAGTTCCAATCGCTGCGCAGGCTTGCCCTTGGTCTCCACCTTCATCTCCATGTCGGTGAGGGCGACGAGCAGGTGCGG
>JBBRZF010000053.1:0-19412 GCA_038236965.1 Terriglobales bacterium
ATGGCAAGGTTCAGGAAGTCCGCGTAAAACAAGGCGAAAAACTCCGCGTCGGGCAGGTCATCTTCACCGTCGAAGGCGATGGCCAAAAAACCGCCGCGCCTGAACAAAAAGCCGCCGCGCCCAAGCCCGAGCAGCCCGCACAGCAAAAGCCTAAAGAAGAACAGCCCAAGGTTCAGGAAAAGCCCGCTGCTTCCGCGCAGCCCGCTCCTCCCGCCACCGCCGGCGCAGCAGTCGATTACAAACTTCCCGAACTCGGCGAAAACATCGAACAAGGAGATCTCGTTCGCGTCCTCGTCAAACCCGGCGACACCATTGCCGACGGCACTCCACTCATCGAACTTGAAACCGACAAAGCCGTCGTCGAAGTTCCCTCATCCGTCGCCGGCGTCGTGAACAGCGTCAACGTAAAGCCCGGCCAGAAACTCAAGGTCGGCGCCGTCATTCTCACCTACACGCCCGCCGCATCCAGCGCTCCTGCCGCATCACCCACTGCTCCTGCGAGCACACCCGAGCCCGCCAGGTCCGAGCCTGCTTCCTCGGACGACGATTCCAGCAGCACCTCCATCGCCCGCGAGATCCATCAGGCCGCGCGCCGCTCTGAAGGCAAGACCGAAGAACAGTCCATGCCTCCCGACCCGCACAAGGGACACGACCGCGAGACCTACCCGCAGCAACTTGAAAAACATGCCGGAGCCGACCACCGTCCTCCGGTCGCCGCGTCACCCAGCGTTCGCCGATTCGCTCGCGAGCTTGGTCTCGACATCTACGAAGTCCCCGGAACCGGCCCCGGTGGCCGCATCTCCGACAACGACGTAAAAACCTTTGCGAAATCGCGCCTCGCCGCCGCCGCTTCCGCCGTCGCTCAAGCTCCCGGCATCGGCATCTCCAAGGTCACCAAGCTTCCCGATTTCTCCAAGTGGGGAGCAATCGAAAAGGTCTCCCTGCGCGGCGTTCGACGCAAAACCGCCGAGCACCTTGCCGAAGCCTGGGTCACCATTCCTCACGTCACGCAGCACGACAAGGCCGACATCAGCGAACTCGAAGGCTTGCGCAAACGCTTCGCCGAGCGCGCCGAGCAAGCCGGCGGCAAGATGACCATCACCGCCATCGCGCTCAAGGTCGTTGCCTCCGCGCTCAAAGTCTTTCCGCAATTCAATGCCACCATCGACATGGCCAACGAGGAAATCATCTACAAGCGCTACATCAACATCGGCGTCGCCGTCGACACCGATCGCGGACTCCTCGTCCCTGTCATTCGCGATGTGGACAAGAAGAACATCGTCGAACTCGCTGCCGAGATGACGCAGCTTTCGCTCAAGGCGCGCAACAAGAAACTCACGCCGGAAGAGATGGAAGGCGGCACATTCACCATCACCAATCTCGGCGGAATCGGCGGCACAGCCTTCACCCCGATCGTTAACTTGCCCGAAGTCGCAATCCTCGGCATGTCGCGTTCACGCATTGAACCCTGCTGGACAAAGGACAAGTTCGAGCCGCGACTCACCTTGCCTCTCTCACTCTCCTACGACCACCGCATCATCGACGGCGCTGACGCAGCGCGCTTCCTGCGCTGGATCGTCGAAGCCCTCGAGCAGCCCTTCTTGTTGTCGGTGCAGGGATAAGGAGCGACGAACGAAATGGAAAAGATAAACATCGCAATCGTAGGCGGCGGCCCCGGCGGTTACGCCGCCGCTTTTCTTGCCGCCGACCTCGGCATGAAGGTCACGCTCATCGACAACGAGCTCAACCCCGGCGGCGTCTGCCTCTATCGCGGATGCATCCCCTCGAAAGCCCTTCTGCACGTCGCTGCCGTCATCAGCGAATCGCGACACTCCAGCACTTGGGGCGTTTCGTTTTCCGAGCCGCAGATCGATCTCGATAAACTGCGCGCATTCAAAGAGGGCGTCGTAAAAAAGCTTACCGGAGGACTCGGCCAGCTCTCCAAGCAGCGCGGACTCACCTACATCCAGGGACGCGCCAGCTTCGTCAACTCCACCACTCTCAAGATCGAGAAGACCAAGGGCGGCGGAGAAACGCTTTCCTTCGATCGCATCATCATCGCCACAGGCTCGCGTCCCGCCACCATTCCCACCTTCCCGCAATCCCCTCGCATCATGGACTCCACCGGCGGACTCAACTTGGAGAACATTCCCAAGACTCTCCTCATCGTCGGCGGCGGCTACATCGGACTCGAGATGGGAACCGTCTACGCCGCGCTCGGCGCCAAGGTCTCCATCGTCGAAATGACGCCCGGCCTTCTCCCCGGCGCCGACCGCGACCTCGTGCTTCCCCTGCAACGACGCATGGCGAAGATTTTTGCGGCCATCATGCTCAACACAAAAGTTTCCGCCATGAAGGAAGAGACAGACGGAATTCGTGTCACCTTCGAAGGCGATGAAGTTCAGGAAAAGGAGCAACTCTTCGAGCGCGTCCTCGTCTCCGTCGGACGCCGCCCCAACTCCCAAGTCCCCGGCCTCGACAATACAAAGGTAAAGATCAACGACCGCGGCTTCATCGAAGTCAACAAGCAGCTTCAGACTGCGGACGAAAACATCTACGCCATCGGCGACGTCGTCGGTGAGCCCATGCTCGCCCACAAGGCTTCGCACGAAGGACGCGTCGCCGTCGAACACATCGCCGGACACAAGGTCGCCTTCGAACCCAACGCCATCCCCGCCGTCGTCTTCACCGATCCCGAAATCGCCTGGGCCGGACTCACCGAAACTCAAGCGCAAATAGAAGGACGCGAGATCACCGTCTCCAAATTCCACTGGGCCGCTTCCGGACGCGCCGTCACACTTGATCGCACCGAAGGCCTCACTAAGCTCATCATCGATCCCAAGACCGAACGCATTCTCGGCATCGGCATCTGCGGCCCCGGCGCTGGCGAAATGATCTCTGAAGGAGTGCTCGCCATCGAAATGGCCGCTCTCGCCTCCGATGTCAAACTCACCATCCACCCGCACCCGACGCTTTCAGAAACCATCATGGAAGCCGCCGAATCCTTCTACGGCCAAGCCACCCACATCTACCGCCCCAAAAAATAGGCGAAGGACTTGGGTTCCATTTCTGACACAAGTGGTGCCCCTGTTTCGCGCCGCTCTTTGACGCTAACCTATGTTCGATTCCAACAAGAAAAGGCCGCCCGATTCTTCAGGCGGCCTCTCTTCTTTCGCTTTTAATGACTCAATGACTCAATAACTAAATGACTCAATTCCTACTGGCAGGTCGCGACCTTCACCGGTTGGATGAACGTGGACCAGTTGAACGTCCCGTTCGCCTTCAGGTATTCAGTCGTGAACCACACCGTGCAGCCATCTGAATCCAGGCTGGCCGCCGAGTAGTCGCCCCAACGTGCCAGGCTGCGCTGTTGTGCACCGCCACCGGCCAGCAACTGCGTTTCCGCACTTGCCGTCGACGAACCCGCCGGTATCACCGTGTAGAACACCGACGGAAACACCGACGAACTCGACTTGCTGTATCCGATAACGATGTTGCCGACTTTGTCCATCGCCGCGCTGCCCATCCAACGATAAGCCGCGTCAGGTGTGAACGTACCCTGCCGCGCGATTACCGGGTTTGTGCCACTCACATTGATGTCGTACCAGCGCACGCCTGACGTGCTGGTCCTCTTGCCCGTCGAGACCGCAACCGAGTGATTCACCACCAGGTGCTTGGAACCATCGGCCAAGGTCATGTTCTGCAAGCGATACATCAATCGGTCAGCCAGCGAATCAAGTTGTTGGCTGGTGCCCGGCTGAACGATGCAAGTGCCGCCGCCGCAAGCTTTCGAGAACGAAGCTACCGCAACGTTCGTCGGTCCGGTCAAACTGCCCGTACCCGCCGTCCAGTTCACCGACATCTTCCAGAAATTCAGGCTGTTGGTCCCGAAGTTCGCGAAGTACCACGGAGTTCCTGCCGCCGGTGTCGTTCCGTCGAAATCCGCCGGCAGTACGCCGCCGAAGCTGGTGCTCAATTGCGAACAGATTTGCAACGGAGCCGCCGAGCCGGCAACCATCGCCGAGCGATTGAAAGCGCAAAGCTTCGCGCCGGCAAATGTCGAGCCGTTATTGAAGATGTTATAAGTCGCGTAATACGCGTCCGGGCCTACGCCGAACTTGCCGTAATCATTGAAGCCCGTGCCATACGAATACGAGTAGCGATTCCAGGTGCCCGTCGCATCCGCCGAAGTCGATACGGCGATGCACTGCAGGTACGGAGTCGTGCTCACCGAGAACTGCGTGGCAAACCAGCGCTGCGAGATCTTGTCCCACAGAATGATCGGATCACCATCATTATTGGATGCGCAACCGTTGCCGAATCCCGCCCACAGCGTGTTGCCAAGTTTTGGCGAGCCGACCATTGCGCCCGTGTTCTTATCGAACACGGCGAAGGCTTCGTTCACCCACTGGATGTATTGCGTCGCGCCCACCGAGCCGTTGGTGTCCGGCGGTGCCGAGTTCACCGTATAGCCATTGCCAGTGCCCACACCGTCAAAGCCGGAGGTCGGCGCCATCGGTGCCGGAGGTCCAGACACCTTCTGCAAAGCTCCATCTGCGCCGCCATCTTTCAGGGCAGGCAGAGGCTTCACTGGGTGTTCATGATTTGCGTGCGTGGGCGCAACCGAAGGGATGTCGCGCAGCGCAGGGGAAACGTCGTGGTGAGTCGGCTTCTGGATTTCAACGTTTTGCCCCGCCAGCGCAAATCCGTTGAGTGAGAAAACGACTGCTGCGGCCAAGCTCAGGGACATTGCAAACTGCAAAATCCTTTTACCGTTTCTATTGTGCATGAGTTGAAGGCTCCTTGTGACTCGATTGATAGACGAGTGCCAACACACACTTACATTTATGATAGCCGTAACGGCCGATAATAGAAGGGGCCGGGAACAATTCAGGAAGCTTAAAGCGCAATGGGACTCGCGCAGAGATTCTGACGAGAATAGTACTAACGCGCCTTCCTAGTCAAGGCTATGTTTACAAAGGAGACACGAAAGTTTACCCGGAAGTACGCCCTCGGCGTGCTTACGAAAGCATGCGACAGCACCATTCAGACACCTTGAAATGGGGTTACAATTTCTTTAGTAGTCCAGCAACGAAAAACCCGAGTTCCTGCATCGTACATTGGGTACGCCGCAAAGATAGATGCAAGTGATTCCATCTGACAGCCGGGATGTTTGGGCTGTGGCCTCGGGTTTCAGTCCCGGAGGAAGTACGGGGTTAAGAATGCTTTCCAAATGCGCTAATCCTAAATGTAACGCGTCTTTCCAATACTTTCGGCAAGGCAAGGTTTTCGAAGTGCAAAGCAACCTTGTTCATCCGACCGTCAGCACACCCGTCGCGCTCAGCCGCCGCACTCCTAGTCGCGTCGAACATTTCTGGCTCTGTCCAGATTGCGCCCCCACATTGACCATCGCCGTCAATAACAAGCGCGAAGTCTCGGTTGTGCCCATCGAATCGATCGCTCGCGGTGCTGTCGCTTAGTTTTTCCGCTTGCAAGCTTTGAAGCCTGCCTCGTGCAGGCTTTCTTATTTTTTGCCTTAAAGTAAAATCAGTTGATGAACGACGCTCCTCGAGCAGTCTTGCGACTTTGGCAAAACTTCCCTCTGCGTAGCCAATATCGATGGCTCAATATTCTGCTCGCCGCTATCCCCGCGGCCCTCATCGTTCACCTTCTGCACCTGAACCCGGTCACGGTTTTCATCGTTGCCGGAATCGCGATCGTCCCCCTCGCCGGAGTGCTCGGCGAGGCCACCGAAGACCTTGCCGAACGCATCGGCCCCACCCTCGGCGGCATCCTCAATGCCACCATGGGCAATGCCACCGAACTCATCATCGCCTTCTTCGCCTTGCGCATGGGACACGTACAGGTCGTCAAGGCATCGCTCTCCGGAAGCATCATCGGAAACCTGCTCCTCGTCCTCGGCCTCAGCATCCTCGTCGGGGGCATCGGACGACATAAGCAGACTTTCTCCCGCGCCGCCACCGCCGCCAACGGCACCATGATGTTCATTGCCATCGTCGCTCTCATCATGCCCGCCGTTTACGACATCTCCGTCTTCGGCAATCTCAAGCAGCAGAATCCCCACCTGGTGGAACTCAGCCTTGCCACCAGCACCGTCCTCATCGTCATCTATCTCCTCAGCTTCCTCTTCATGCTGAAGACCCACAAATCGCTCTACCTTCAATCTTCAGAGAACGCTCATACCGCACCGAAGGGCGTTCGCTCGACGATGCGTCCGCTTCTTGCGCTCACTACTGCCGCCGTCCTCATCGCTTTTCTAAGCGAGTTGCTTGTCAGCCAGATCGACGCCGTCACCAGTTCTCTCGGCATGACGGAAACCTTCGTCGGCGTCATCATCGTCGCCATCATCGGCAATGCCGCCGAACACTCTACGGCAATCATGGCAGCCCGTCGCAACCAGATGGATCTCGCCATGACCATTGCCGTCGGTTCCAGCACGCAGATCGCACTCTTCGTCGCCCCCTTGCTGGTATTCCTTTCGATCTTTGTCGGCCACCCCATGTCGCTCGTATTCAGCCCTCTCGAGATCGCCTCCATCGTTCTCTCCGTCCTCATTCTGGAAATGATTTCGTCCGACGGCGAGACCAACTGGTTCGAAGGCGCTGAACTCATCGCTGTCTACCTCATCCTGGCCGTCTCCTTCTACTTCATCCCCATCTAACAACAAACAAGCTTTTGACTTCGCCCTTGCTCTTGCCTTTCCCTTACGTGGACCCGGACGCCCCCGTCCGCGGCCGGCGAGCACCGCTCGCCTGGTGTTGACCCTGCCCTTGACCTTGACCTCCCTCCTCCCTCCTCCTCCAAACAAAAAAGACGACCCGAAGGCCGCCTCACCACTCACTACCCACTACTCACCACTCACTTACCACTCACTACTCACTACTCACTACTTGATCACCAGCGGCGACTCAACCGTCGCCAGCTCGAAACTCTTATTCTTGTATCTTCCAGCAATATCGTTCCAACGAATCCGCAACATCTCCACGAACATCTTGAAGCCGTCCACCACGGGATTGATTTTCGAACGGTCATCGTGCGCCCATTCCACTGGAACCTCGCGGACCGTCAACTTGAACTTGTTAGCCAGGAACAAAAGTTCCGGATCGAATCCCCAACGCTCGATCTGCTGACGCGTGAACACCGTTTCCGCGGCTTCGCGCGAAAAAGCCTTGAACCCGCACTGAGTGTCCTTGTATTGCAGGCCCAGGATGATCCGGTTCAGAAGATTGAAGATGCGCCCCAGAAGTTGTCGATACAGCGGCTGCCGCTCCGTCTGCAACTCTTTCTGCATCCAGCGCGAACCAATCGCAACGTCTGCTCCGCCATCGATTGCCGCAATCAGCTTGCCCTCCTCATAGATTGGCGACGAAAGGTCTGCGTCACTGAATAGCACAACGTCTCCGGACGCATTCATCATCCCGTGACGGACGCTATAACCTTTGCCGCAGTTCCCGGGATTCTCTAACAGCCTTACTATGGGATTCCGCGCTGCAAACCCAGCTACGATCTCCGCCGTGTTATCGCGCGAGCCGTCGTTCACAACCAGGATTTCAGCCCGCCAACCTTGCTGCGCAACATACGCCAATATCTTCTCGAGCGATAAGGTGATTCGCGCGCTCTCGTTATACGCAGGGATAATGATGCTGTACACGGAACTCTCCATCAGCTACTTAGACGTATCTTACTTTAACGCAGTTGTAAGAAGAATTCGATTCAGTTTCCATCCCCGGCATTACATTCAACTTCACATTCACTTCCACGTACTTTCCCCACCGCCACGCTCGCTACTCATGACCCGCTGCTCGCCACTGCTTTCAAGCCGCTTGAGCCTTCGTCAACATCGCAAAGAACTCGCGAATCAACCGCTTGTCCCACAATCCCTGCGAAGCCTCGTACAACATGATCTGCTGTGCCTCTTCGTGCGACCGTGCCGGCTTATAAGGACGCATCGTCCTCAGCGCGTCGTATACATCCACCACTTGCAGTACCCGCGCCAGCATCGGTATTTCCTCCCCGCCGATTCCGTCTGGATACCCGCTTCCATCCCAGTGTTCGTGATGGTGCCGGATAATCGGCATCACGAGGCGCAGCGAACGCAACGGATGGCAGATGTTTTCTCCGATGACCGGATGCTGCTTCATGAGCTTCCAGTCTTCGGCGGAAAGATTCACGTGCTTTTTCAGAATCTCGTCCGGAATCGCGATCTTCCCCAGGTCGTGCAGATACCCGCCACGCTTCAGCGCCACCAGCGAGTCCTCGTCCATTCCCAGATGCGCGCCCAAGTCGCTCGCATAACGTGACAGTCGCTCGCAGTGTCCTTCCGTATACGGATCGCGTGACTCAACGCTCAATCCCAGCGTGCACAGCACGGCCTCTGCGTTATCCAGTTCATCCGTGAAATCCTTCAGCTTCAACAGGGACTTCACTCGCGCAAACAGTTCTTCGGGAAAAATCGGCTTGTTCAGAAAATCGTCCGCGCCCGCTTCGATGCCGCGTATCTTGTCCTCGCGGTCGGTCAGTCCCGTGATCATCACCACCGGAATCAACCGCGTCGTCGCATCGTCCTTCCATTCGCGACACAGCTCGTAACCCGACTTGCCCGGCATGATCACGTCCAGCAAAACCAGGTCAGGCGGACGCTTCTGCATCAGTCTGGCTGCGTCGTTGGCATTCGAGGCTGTCTCCACCTCATACCCGCGCATGCTCAGCAACTCACGCATCAGAACAGTATTGTCCTTATTGTCATCCACCACCAGAATCAGCGGCGGACGCCGACGGCCAAGCGTGTCTTTCATCGCTTTCAATGGGAGTACCACCGGCCCTCTAAGGTTGCACGTACGGCGTGGTTATCTGTGGAAATAAGCACTGGAAGCCGATTCCCAGCCTTGTAGCTCTTCTAATATCGCGTTACTCTGTCCCGTTATGCGAAAACTCTTCTTATTCACCGCTGTCTTCATCTGTGCTGGTTGCACGTTGCTCGCCGCTGCCGCCGCCAAGCCCAAGATCATAGCCTTCGGCAAGTCGATGTCCGTCAAACTCTTCGTCGGCCCAACCGAAGACAAGACCGTGGACATGAAGGTGCGCCCCCTCATGGTCGACGCCAAAATAAAGGAATTCACCACCGGAGAGCCACACGAAGTCACCGATCGCCTTTTCGTCGTGCGACGCTCATTCCGGGTGAACAACAATCTTCCCGTCGAAGAAGACGCCCCCGTAGGCCAGCGCAAACAGCCAAAGTGGATGTGGCAGCGCGGAGGATGGCTCCTCGTCGATCGCACCACCGCCCGCATCAGCCAGATAAATCTGCCCGACTTCGATCCTTTTTACTCGGAAGCATCCTGGTTCCGCGACTACGTCGCCTACTGCGGAGTCTCCGACAACGCCGAAAAACTCTTCGTCGTAGTGACTCAGCTCGGACGCAAAAAGCCCATCCTCCGCCGCGAACTCGGCCCGGCCACCCAGGGCGAGCTTCCCGACGCCGATTGCGCAGCTCCCGTCTGGGAACGTCAACCCAACCGCGTAACCTTCCAGCCCAAAAAAGGCGAGCCCATCAGCTTCACCGTCCGAGGCCACGCCGCCGACTCCGCCCCCGGCTCCGACGACGACTAAATCCAAATGCGGCGCGAGAGCCTTCGCCCTTGCACTTGCCCGATGTGGCGCGAGCGCCCTCGCTCGCGGCCTTCGCCTCTGACTTTATGGAGGTTGGTTTCGGTGGAAGCGCCGGGCCTTAGCCCGGCGAATAAGACCAGGCCCCAGAGGGCTTTAGCCCCGGCGTATTTCCTCCCAAAGAAATGGGCGGCCGAGGCCGCCCCCTCCCTACTCGCTACTCCCTACTCACTTCTTACGACCTCGGTGATCATCCTGGTCATGGTCCTTGCGTTTGCGATCTCTGTCCCGATCTCTATCTCGCCAATCCCGTCCCGGCGTACAACCCACCTTTTTCGCCTGGCCCGGAGGAACATCGCATCCGTCCCAACCTTTTTTCTTTCCCTTGTTCCAGCCTGGATGACTGTTCTGATTTCGTCTTATCCAGTCGCTGTCATGGCGCCGGTCGCGGTCTCGGTCCCTATCGGGATTGCGCCGATACACAGGCGTGGTTGTGCCCGTCTGCGGAGTGTTCGCCGAAACTCGCGTCTGTCGTCCGAAAATGATTGGTCCCGGCTTGGTGTCCTGCTGCTGCGGTTGCAGATTGAACCTCCCGGCAGGCTGTTGCGTTACCGGTTTCTTGCCGAATATCTGTGGGCCTTGCGTTTGAGCCATCGCAGCGCTGCTCATCAATGCCACCGTAACTGCCATTCCCAACCAGAATTGTTTTCGCATAAAGTGCCTCTCCTGAAACAAGCACATCTACTCAGATGCAAGACTGGTTCCGAACTTCCGAGTTATCTATCTCGTTGGAAATCAGCCCTTCTTCTCAGTCCCACCCCCTGAATCGACCGCGCAATTCGGCATCTTTTACACGATTCAGGAACAAACCTGTAACTTTGCGCACACAGCAAAACGGCGAGCCCCTTGGCTCGCCGTCGCTGTTAACCCAGGTTCCTTATTTCTTCAGGGTGCGGATGTGTTTTACGACGTCGGCGATCTGGACGTCGGTAAGCTTTCCCTTGAAGCCCGTCATTTTTCCTTTTCCGTTAGCGATGACCATAGTCAGATCGGCATCGGACATTTTCTGGACATCCGCGGAGTTGAGATCGTGGCTGCCCATCTTTTTCGCCATCGCGCCTGCACCGTCGGCTCCGTGACACATTGCGCACTTTGCCTTGTAAGTGTCTTCACCCGGCGAAGCCAAAGCGGTTCCGGCAAGCAATGCCATGCTCATCAAAGCGATGGTGGCTTTTGCTACGAATTTCTTCATTTAGTCTCCTATTTAGGGCTTGGGGATGGAAATATTCCCAAGTACAGCCAGATACATACCTGCAATCTATAGTCCAGACTCGCGTTCCGGCTCATTCGGCGCAAGTATAGGCACTTAGCACCCATCCTGCAAGTGTCTGAAACCCAATGCTCGCGGGAAAAGACACGCATAAAGGGGGAATTCGCTCAATCCCCCCACACTAAGGGCGGTCGCGACATGGCCAGCTCAACGGCTAAACCGTTATGCAACGTCTACTTACGTCATTAGGTAGCAGGAGGAGTTCTTTGGCAGGTGGGGTGCGAATACACCTGCGGAGTAATGGAGCTTATTTGTGGAACCCAGTCTCGTAGTCATCGGCCTGAACTTCCGGAGCGCACCGGTATCTGTCCGCGAGCGCTTTTGGATCAGTGACTGCCGTCGCTACGATGCACTGCACCAATTGGTTCGCTCCGAAGGCATCGACGAAGCAATCGTCCTGACCACTTGTAACCGCACGGAGATCATCGTGTGGGCCAGTGACGCTGCTGAAGCGGCAAATTCCGTTCTTCGTTTCTTAACGCGTGAATACGATCTGAAGCTTTGCGAATGGTCGAGTTTCTACCGATTGCTGGATGAGATCGCGTTGCAGCATGTTTTCCGTGTCGCATCCGGATTGGACTCGATGGTGATCGGCGAGTCGGAGATCGCGGAAGCTGTGAAAACCGCATGGCAGATGGCCCAGAAAGCCGGAACCACCGGACATTTCCTCGATGCCGTCATACAGAAGGCTCTGTCGGTTTCGCAGCGCGTACGCAAGGAAACATCGATCGGCGCGTCGGGAGCTTCAATCCCGTTTGCCGCATTCGAACTCTGCAAGCAAACTCTGGGCAGCGCGGCGGGACGGAACGTCGTTCTTCTGGGCGCCGGGAAAATGAGCGAGATGGCCGCGCGCTACCTGTTGGAGGAAGACGCGAAGTCATTGAAGGTGATCAATCGAACCTTCGAGCACGCTTCCGAGTTGGCAACCAAGCTCGGCGGAACTCCGGCGACGTTCGACAAGCGCCACGAACACATGAAAGAGGCGGACATCGTGGTCAGCTCGACCTCGTGCCCGCACTTTATCTTCGGCAAGCATGATGCCGAGTTCATCATGCGCGGCAGAGAAGACCGGCCGCTGGTCATCATCGACCTGGCTGTGCCGCGTAACATCGATCCGCTAGCGCGCAATGTTGCGGGAATCCATTTGCATGACATGGACGACGTGGAACGCACCTTGCGCCAGGACCAGACCGACCAGCAGGGCGCAATCGCCGAAGCAAACACGATTCTGCTGGCCGAAGCCCAGGGATTCCGGCGGAAGTTGACGGCCGAGCACGTTGCCCCCACCATCATCGCCTTGCGCTCGCGGCTCGACGAGATCTGCCGTCAGGAACTTACGCAGATGGGCGAGGAATACGGGCCGTTCACCGAGGACCAGCAGAAATCGCTGAAGACCCTGGCCGCACACATCACGCAGCGGATCGCTGGTTCGCTTGCGCGGGAATTGAAGGACCTGCCGGAACACTCCGTGCAGGAAGCACTGACTACGGCCGTTCAGCGGCTGTTCAACCTGGAGATGAACCGGACTGTTGTTCCGGCCAATCAAGACTGAGAAGTGAAAGTCGGAATCCACGTCTGCCGATGATTAGCAGGCAAAGTTGAGCGCCGCTTACGCGCGCTTCCCCCGGAACAGGCCAGCGCAGAGCCTGTTCCGGGGTTCATTTTTCAGCCACCGATTTGAGCCCTCCGCAAGCCCCAAGTACAATCGTCTGCATGATCTCCCGACCGGATGCCGCCGAATACGCCTCCTTCTATGCCGATTACGTCAGTCGCGTGCCAGAGGGCGACGTCTGCGAAATTCTCGAAGCGCAACTGCGCGAATACAAAGAGGTCTTCACGCGCGTCTCCGAAGAATTGGCCGCCAAGCCTCGCAGCGAGAACGAGTGGACGCTGAAACAAGTGCTCGGACACCTCGCCGAAGCCGAACGTATCTTCGGATATCGAGCGCTGAGGATTTCTCGAGGCGACCAGACTCCTCTCGCCGGATTCGACCAGGACGATTACATGCGCGAGGCGAATTACAACCAGCGCACGGTCCCCGACCTGCTCGCAGAATTCGAGCACCTGCGGCGCGCCAATATCTGCCTCTTCCGCTCGCTCGACGAAGCCGCTTCCCGGCGCATCGGAACCGCGAGCGATGCGGCCGTCTCCGTACGCGCCCTCGTATTTATCACCTCCGGCCACGCAGGCAGGCATCTGCAGTTGGTTCAGGAGCGATACGAACTGTAAGCGTTGTTTCGACAAGCGTTGGAAGTGGCAGCACGCATGCTCGGCTCCGACCCTTCCCGCGGTTACTGCCTGGAGATGATTTGCGCCGATTTCCCTGGCCGGAGCGAGTCTCCAATCACCGCGTTACCCACCGAAATGCAGCAGCGATTCCTCGTGAATCTGGCGAGGTCCGAAGACGATGGGCGGCGTGCAGTTTGACACTCTCGCATGACGCCTCAGGATTCCGCCGGGTTGTATTATGATCTGCGCTTGGCTTTGGTCTAGTCATGGGGAGAGTTCCGGGTTCTCATAGCCACCCTTTATTCTGATAGGCGCGTACGGGCGAACAACATATCATCAACAAGGTTACAAAAGTGATCAAAGCAGTCAGAAGTCTGCTCGACAGGCACCCTCTAACGGAATGGCTCATCCCGGTGGCCTTTTGCGTCATCCTGCTCGTGCAGCTGCTTTCGAGCGTCTCACAGATGTCGGAGCAGGCAGACGAGTCAACGCATCTATATGCCGGCTACCGGGTACTGAAATGCAGTGACTACGCCTTTGGCCGAGAGCATCCACCGCTCGCGAAAATTTTGGCAGCGGCTCCTCTTCTGGCGAGCAATCCTCCAATGAATTGCGCCTACACACAAGTGGGCGACCAGGAAGCCGACCAGGCCACCCAATGGCTCTATTCCCTGGAAGGCTGGTGGAGTCTCCTGATGCAGGCCCGACTCGCCGCCAGTCTCGCTTCGGTGGCACTCTGCCTGGGGGTATGGATTGTAGCCCGGCGCATGTTCGGTCGAGCCGTGGCGATCTTCTCGACTGCGCTCCTCGTATTTGAGCCAGACATTTTGGCCTTTGGCGCGTTGGTGTTGAATGACGTCTTACTGACCGCTTTGTTATTGTTCACACTTTTTACTTTCTATCTTTGGACCCGCGAGCGTCGTTTCTCGTTTCTTATATTGACCGGTCTCCTCACCGGGATGGCATTGCTGACGAAACATTCAGCGGTACTGCTGATTCCCATACTCTGTCTGCTCGCGGCTGTGGAAACATTCCTGGAGAGAGGTACCAAGAAGAATTTGTGCCGCACGGCGGGGCGGAATCTCGGCGCAGTCGCGGCAATGCTATTGATTGCAGCTGCAACCATCTGGGTCGGCTACGGATTGCACTACGCGGATGGTGTCCGCAGAGCTTCGAATTCCATATCAGAAGAGCGTATAACCGGGATGAATTCGCCCGACATGCGGATCATAAAGGCCGTCCGCTCCACTCAGCTAATGCCGGAAGCTTATCTAATTGGCCTCATCGAAGTGCGTGGCCTTGTCACGAGCAGCGAGGGCAACTACATCCTGGGCAGAGCCCATTTCGAAGCTCCGTGGTATTTCTACCCTTTGACCGCAACCGTAAAACTCACCTTGGCCTTTCTGGCACTCGTGCTTCTGGGTGGGGCCGGGATTGTTGCGATGCTCAAGGAGCGCCGCCACGATGTGCTCCTTTTGTTGCTGCCAGCTTTGCTGTATTTGGCAATGAGCACGCAGGTTCGGGCAATCGGCTCATTCAAATATCTGTTGCCGATGCTTCCATTCCTGCTGATTGCCGTAGCGGCTGGGTGCGTTCATCTTGCGCGACGCTATCGTTGGGTCGCCAGCGCCGCCATCTGCATGCTTGTGTTGCATGCGGCTTCTTCGCTCCGAGCCTATCCAAATTATCTTTCTTATGCGAATGAGGCTTGGGGAGGTTCCCGGAATCTATACAAGCACTTGCCTTGGACCGATGTCGGTCAGGCGTATTGGCAAGTCAGCAAATTTATGGAACAGCATCCCGGCACGCCATGCTGGGTGGATAGCGACTTCCACATCCCGGCCCACAAATATCATGTGCCCTGTACTCCGATGGGCTCGATGAGTGCTTCCACCGTCCCGGAGCGGATGAAGGGAATCGTTTTTGTAAGCGGCACGAACCTGCAAAGGGGAGGGCAGCCCGGAGGCCCGCTTGCTCCGTTTTATCCACTGGAGCCCGCGGCCCGTCTCGGCGGCAGCGCAATGCTGGTGTATGAGGGCGAGTTTGATACACGCGTCGCGGCTTCAAGAGCTCTTGTTAACCAGGTTGCAGCATTGTTGAAGCGCCGCCACGCCTACGAGGCAATTCCGCTAGCCAAGCGTGCGCTTGAACTGACGCCGTCTTCTCCCATGGCTCATTATTGGTACGGTATTTCCCTGGTAGCCAATGGCCAACCCCAGCAAGCTATTGAAGAATGTTCAATTTCTCGAAAGCTGGTATTGGCTGACTTAACGGATGGGGCGCGGTATCGGCATGCGGCCGTGATTGCTTTGGAAATGGAATACTTTGCGCGGCGCTTCGGCTTGCCGTCAAAGAAGGTGGAGTAAGCCAGCCCTGAGATGGCGTGCCCGTGCCGTCGTTGTTCCGCGCCAAAAAACCCTACCCGAAGGGCCATCTGCCGCAATCTGGAGCGAGTTTGGCGCTTCCAATCGTCAATGTCTCGTAAGCTCCTGCAATCATTGGAAATAGAAGCCGTCCTGTTGTTCCGATTTGGCATCCAGAGTGCCTTGTAATCTGCGAGAGACTCCGGGCATGCACCTGCGGACGTGCGCAGATACAGGTTTGCGGAGCTTCGGCGCGGAATAAGCACTTTGTTATGCCATGGCTGTTCCCGGCCGTTGTTAGGAGATTTTAGATGGACACCACAACCAAAGACGTAAACCCACAGGGCCCTGCCCCAGCCCCACAGAGTGCCGCTCCAACTTATTTATTGGCGGTCATCTGCCTAATCGTCGGAATGGGAGTTGGCTACCTGCTGCACACTCCGAAGAAGGCTGCTCCCGCCGCTGCGCAGCAAGGTCAGCAACAAGCACCGGTGGGCGCGATGGCTGGAGGCATGCCCACGTCTGACCAGATGAGCCACATGGTGACGAAGGCTGCAGAGCCGATTCTCAGCGCATTGCAGAAGGATCCCAAGAATGCGGATCTGTTGGCGCAAGCAGGCACCGTGTACTTCCGGGCGCAGCAGTTCGAGACTGCCGCCGGTTATTACGAGCAGGCCTTGAAGATTAAGCCGTCACCGGAAGGATTCGTCGCATTGTCGAATACCTACCACAACAGCGGTGCGGACGATCGCGCCATCGAGTCACTGAATCAGGCCCTGGAACTCGACCCGAAATTGCCAACCGCCCTATTCAATCTCGGCATGTTGGAATGGAAGGTTAAGAATGATCCCGATGCGGCAATCGATGCCTGGCGGCGCCTGCTAAAGACTAATCCTAATCATCCGCGCCGCGCCGAAGTGGAAGGCATGATCGCCAAGGCGAAGAAACATAAGACCATGTCAAAGACTGAAAAAGTTCCCGCGCCTCCGCTCTAATTCGGATGGAACCAGAAGGATAATATATTTGGACGCAGGCACGATATGTGCGCTGCGTCCTTTTTTGCTTCGAAGCTTGAGCCCGCCGCAGACTGCTACGCTCGACGGCATCGCGACGGGCGTTGCTTCATGACTAACCCAGACCGAAGCATGCGCAGTCTCGCCGAAGCACACAACTAAGATTCACAAATAAACTAGGCTTGGGGTCATGCTGCGTTGCTCTCGTCGCGCAGTCGTGAATCCAGTGGCTGATGTTTACGGCTGGTTGTGAGCGTGTCCGTGACACATCAGCGTGCAACTGATTCCACCGTTATAGGAAACGACGCCATTGTTGGGCGCCACAACGTTCATGTCGAAGGTGACCAGGCGCTTGCCGTTTACTCCAGCCGTTCCAGCCGGCACCCCATGAGCGCTATGACAGACCGAACACGAGAAGCCATCATTGATGTGCCGGGAGTGCTCAGTGAAACTTACGTTTGACATGATGTTCGTAAGGTGGTGGCACTTGGCGCACATCGAGTACGGACCAGCACTGGCAGGATCCAGAGCCGGGGTCGGAGTCAGATTGATAATCACGGAACCAGCTCCAGCCGCGGGTGCAACCTCGCTGATAACGTATTTGCGCTCAAGAATGTGCGTATTTAACGAACCGTGAGGCCCGTTTGGCCCCAGGCCGCCGAATTCCCGGTTGTCGTCACTATTGTGACAGTCCGTGCAGAGAATACGATCTCCCATCGGACGACTCTGCACCGTTCCGGAAATGCTCCACATGAAACCCAGCAAACTTGGTTGCAAGATATTTTTTGCGTTGCGCATCACTGGATGCGTGGAAGAAGCGGTGTCCGAGAATTCCGCGAGAACGTTCAACGTGTTCCCCGGATTCATGGCTCGGGCGGGCATCACGCCGTAGATCGGCAAGCTCTTTTTATCGGTGCTGGTGCCGTGACAACGCAAGCAGTTCTCGTATTGGTTGATGGCGGTGTTCACCACGGTTCCGTCCGAGCGAACACCCGAGACGTTTGCCTGCGATGGACGCAGATCGGCAGTTCCCGTAAATGTAGTTGTGGGACGGGAGCCGTGTCCGTTATGACAATCGGCGCAAGTAGTGTGCCGATTATGATCCAACACCACCGGTTCATCCAGGGTATGCAGGTTGTTGACGTCGGCGAACGGATGCCCGACCTTCTGTGTCTCCAAAAGCACATTCAGAAGCGGCTTCGTCAATGCGGAACCGCCATCATGGCAATTGAAGCAAGACTGGGAGGTGTCGTCCACATTGTTGCGATGTGTGGCATTGCTGCGCAGCAAACCTGTTCCGGTGGCATTGTGCGTGGCATGGCAAGTGGAGCACCCGGATTGCGTTATCGTTTCGTATCCAACTAGCGATAGATTGGGCGCCAACGTCGCGGTGGATGTAGCGTGTGTGCTTCCCGCCCAGACTGCCAGCGTATTATCCCGTCCGCCGACCGTGCGCGCCGCTGTCGTGTGGCACGAGAGGCAGATTTGGCCACCAGCGTTGTCCGGCCCAACATTGTCGCGCACCAGAAATTTATGGGAACGCTTGTCGATGTACTGGTTGTGCACATTGTGACACGTACTGCACTCGATGTTCTTGTCGATCAGTTTCACGGCGCCAGTGGGATCTTGCGTAAGACCCGATGCGGCAAGCGAGGGCACAAGGTGGGCTGCGTCCTTCATCGGAAGTTGAAGGCTGAAGGGATGCGATCCTTGAAGCTTGGTTCCCAGAACGCTCATCGTACCCGTCATTTTCAGGTTACCGATGGCGACGGTCTGGCCGATTGCCACTGTGCCGTCATGACAGCTCAGGCAAAGCGTACTGGTCTTTCCCACCGTCGGTTGCACACTCACGTTTTGCGACGTCGTGCTGGAATAAAACTCGTAGGCGCCTGTCGAGAGCCTCTGGTTCCAGAGGGGAGTCGTGCTGAGTCCGCCATGCGTGAAGTGGCAGTAGGAGCAGGCGTTCGCATTCGATCCTCGCATCGGCGAGGTACCCGCGCCCATATCGTGGGAGCCAAGTACGTCGGATTGCGGCGTCACCGCCTGGGCCGCGGCCATGGTGGTGCAGAGCAGCATCCAGATCGTTAAGACTGCAAGTACGCTGTATGTACGCTTCAATTCTTTCCCTCTTCAACGCGGCCCTTCAGAGCGTGATACTGAAAGATTTGCACTCTCCGATTGTAAGAATCCACCAGATAGATCTTGTCATTTATGTCAATGAATAAACCTGCCGGCAACATGAATTGGCCAAATCCGGTGCCATTTCCAAAGTGGTACAACAAGGTCCCTTTGCGGTCATAAACCTGTATCAGACCCCACTCCCCTTCCACAAGATAAATGTGGTCTTCCGAGTCGATGGCTATTCCCTTCGGCCGATAGATGGGTCCTCGCGCGCGTACTCCGGCGGAATTCACTTCATCTCCGATCGCCCCCTGGAAGTTGCCATTCCTGTCGAACAATTGCACCCGGAAGTTCATCGCGTCTACCACGGCGACGATGCCGTTCTTGACATGGACCTCCGTTGGAAGATTGAACTCGCCATCGCCCACGCCATGATGTCCAAAGCTGCGCAACACCCGCCCTGCCATATCCAGCACGAAGATCTTGTCTCGCATCGTGTCGGTGACAAAAATCTCCTGCTTTTCCGAATCGATGGCGATTCCCGTAGGACGTTTGTAGTATCCTTCGCCGCCCTTCAGGCTCCCAAACACGCCGCGATACTTTCCGCTTGGCTCAAAAACAAAGATCTTTCCCGCCGTCGAATCCGTAACGTAGATATTGTCCTTGGAATCGACGGCCACGCATTGCGGCTCCACCATCTCATCCTTATTCTTTTCCCAGCGATCGATG
>JBBRZF010000054.1:0-19368 GCA_038236965.1 Terriglobales bacterium
GGCCCGCCGCCCGAACCGCCGGGTGCGCAGGAGACGACGGAGCAGGAAGTTTCCGAAGCGCTCGACCAGTTGGGCGAACTGAAGGGATTGATCCTCGATTTGCGGCAGAACCCCGGCGGCCTGTTGAGTGAAGGCGTAGGCGTTGCCGACAAATTCCTGAAAAAGGGTTCGGTCATCGTTTCGCATCACGGACGTTCGAGCCCGGAGAAGATTTATCGCGCTGCACACGGCAACGGAGGGAAAGATTATCCGCTGGTGGTACTGGTGAATCGCGGCACGGCATCGGCGGCCGAGATCGTTTCAGGCGCGATACAGGACCACGACCGCGGGTTGATCGTGGGAGAGACGACGTTCGGCAAGGGACTGGTGCAGACGGTGTATCCGCTCTCTGAAAACACCGGACTGGCGCTGACGACGGCGAAGTACTACACGCCGAGCGGACGTTTGATCCAGCGCGAGTACACAGGCGTTTCGCTTTACGATTATTACTACGCCCGCGACGAAGAAGGTTCCGACCCGACGGCTACGCCAGCAGGCAATGCTCCTCCACCGAACACGCACGAAGTGAAGCTGACGGACAGCGGACGCACGGTTTACGGCGGCGGCGGCATCACGCCGGACGTAAAGATCCCGCCGTTCAAGACCAATCAGTTCCAGGACCGCCTGATTCAGAAATACGTCTTCTTCAACTTCGCGAAGCATTATCTTGTGAACCGTCACGTCGCCAAGAATTTCGAGGTCGACGATAACGTGATGCAGGAGTTCCGTAAATTCCTGGACGACCAGAAGGTCGCCTTCACCGAGGCTGAACTTGCGCAGGTGAACGAATGGGTACGCGGCAACATCAAGGCCGAACTTTTCGTCAATGAGTTCGGGCAGCAGGAAGGGTTACGCGTTCACGCGGAGACCGACCCTGCGGTCGCCAAGGCTCTCGACCTTCTGCCGAAGGCGAAGGAACTGGCGGACAACGCGAAGAAAGTCATTGCCGAACGCAGCAGCGCTCGCGCCATGGCTCCCAGTCAACAATAAGCGCTCAGTAATTCGAAGCGAAGGCCTGCAGAGATGCGGGCCTTTTGCTTTGCTGCGAGGAGCAGCGCGAGGGCAGTTAAAGGTTTCGGGCGGGGATGCCGAAGAAGAGGCTGAGTCCTCTATGGCGCAACCACTCGACCTCGATTCGCTCCGCACGGTGCTGGAGGGACTTCCAACGGGCGTCTATATCGTGGACCTCGAGCGCAAGATACTGCTGTGGAATCGCGGAGCGGAACAGATCAGCGGATTCCTTGCGCAGGATGTGATCGGACGCCATTGCAGCGAAAACATACTGAGCCACTGTAACGTGGAAGAGCGCTCGGTCTGCACCACGCATTGTCCGCTGCATGAGACCATCCGCGACGGGCAAGCGCGGGACGCAGAATTGTTTCTGCGGCACAAGGACGGACATCGCGTGGCGGTGCGAATACGCGCAGTCCCCTTGCGAGATGAGAACGGGAACATCATCGGCGCAGCCGAGAGTTTTGACGAGTACCGCTTCGCCGACCATCGCGAGCGCCCGCTCTCGCCGTTGGAAGGACTCGACACCCTGAGTCGCGTGACCGACCTACCGGCCCACCAGATCACCGCCGAGATACTGGAAGAACATGTGGAAGCTTTTGCGCGACATCTGGCACCGTTCTCCATCCTGCGAATTCATTTGGACAGGCTGGCGCAGTTTCGGGCGGACCGTGGATTGGAACCGTCAGACGCGCTGCTGAAGGTGATCGCTCAGACGATTCGTACCGTGATGAAACCGAGCGATTTTCTGGGATGCTGGGCAGAGAACGAATTTCTCGCCATCATCGCTACACGCCGTCCGCACGCTCTGGAGAAAATAGCTGAGCGAATACGCGGCCTGGTGAGTTCGGCTGGAATCGTTTGGTGGGGCGACCTGGTATCGCTGACGGTCTCGATAGGCGGGGCTGTCGTGGAACCGGACGATACGGCGCACTTGCTGCTCAACCGGGCAGACAGGGCAGTGGAAACCTGCGTACGGAATGGCGGGAACTGCGTGGAGATCGAGAATGTTGAATCTGCCGGGGAGCATAAGGGCTAGCTTATGTTTGTCATCATCGGGATCATCGTTGTGTTTGGCGCCATCATGGGCGGATACCTGATGGAGCACGGCAAGATTGCCGTGCTGATTCAGCCAGCCGAACTGGTCATCATTGCCGGAGCCGCTGCTGGAACGGTTCTCATCGCAAACCCGCTGCATATCCTGAAACAAATCGTTGCCGGAATAATCGGGACAATCAAGGGCTCGCCGTTTACGAAGACCAAGTATCTCAATTCGCTGAAGATGTTGTACGACCTGCTGAACAAGGGCCGCAAAGATGGACTGGTGGCGCTAGAGACCGATGTCGAAGAACCGGAGAAAAGTGCGGTGTTCTCCAAGTATCCGGATTTCGTGAAAGACCATCATGCACTCGCCTTTGTGTGCGACACGATGCGAATGGCAATCGTGGGAGGCATCGATCCTTTCGATGTAGACCAGATGATGGAGCTGGATATGGAGGTGCACCATCATGAGAGTTCTATCCCCGTGGCTGCGCTTACGACGATGGCGGATTCCCTGCCGGGCCTTGGCATCGTGGCGGCGGTGCTGGGAGTTGTCATCACCATGGGCGCGCTGGGCGGACCGCCGGAAGAAATAGGGCACAAGGTTGCTGCCGCGCTGGTGGGAACATTCCTGGGAATCCTGCTGTGTTACGGGTTCATCGGCCCCATCGCGCAGAACATGTCGAAGATCGTTGATGATGAACACGCCTATCACGCTGTGCTCCGCGTATGCATGATCGCGTTCATGAAAGGAACCGCGCCCATCATGGCCGTTGAGATCGCACGTCGCGCGGTGCCCGGGCATATCCGTCCGACATTCCAGGAACTTGAGAACTTGTGCCGCAAGGGAGTAGTTGCAGAGACTGCACCCGCCGCCGCTGCGGCTGCTTCTTAGGAAACGCCATGAATAACGGCCAGCCTATCATCATCAAGAAGAAGATCGTACACGGCGGACACCACGGCGGCGCGTGGAAAGTGGCCTATGCCGATTTCGTGACGGCGATGATGGCGCTGTTCATCGTTCTCTGGCTGCTCAATTCCAGCAAGGAAGTGAAGGAAGCAGTGGGAGGATATTTCAAGGACCCGTCTGGAACATCGAAGCTGGTCGGCTCGAACCAGACCGGCTCCGGTCAGAACCTGGACCTCAGCAAGGACGATATGCCCAAGCTGAAGGAAAAACTCAAGATGGCGATGCGGCAGATGCCGGATTTCGACAGGCTGAAAAACCAGATCGACATGACGGTAACCCAGGAAGGATTGCGCATCGAGTTGCTGGAATCCGATGTCGGTGTGTTTTTCGATTCAGGCAAGCCGGCGCCGAACAACGTGGGAAGCAATCTTCTAGCAATGCTCGCGAAGGAGTTGGGAGTTCTTCCGAACAAGCTCTCCATTGAAGGACACACGGATTCGCAGCCTTTTGCAGGAAGCACGACGTATGGAAACTGGGAGCTCTCCGCTGACAGGGCGAATGCCGCGCGACGCATCATGCAAGCGAGCGGGATAAGAGCCGACCAGGTTTCGCAGGTCCGCGGATTCGCCGACCAACAGCCTCGGAAGAACAGCGCGCCGGAAGACTCATCGAACCGGCGAATCTCGTTGATCGTTCAATACATTCAGAAACCGTTTGTGGAAGAAAAACTCGAAGAAGGCAAACCAGGGGAGGCGGGCCAAGCCGAGGCCAAGCCCTCCGAAGAACATAAAGAGCCTGCTGGCGAAGCTCACCATTAGCGATGAATCCATCTAGCGACGGATCCATCTAGCGACGGATTCATCGCGAAGAAAAGCCCAGCGATGTGCCGGGCTTCTGGATTTCTGCAGACGATCATTTCACCCAGTCGGCGTAAAAGACATTCGTCTCGTGCGGTTTGCCACGACGGTTCGACGCAAAGACGATGTGCTTGCCATCGCGCGTGAACATGGGGAACCCGTCAAAGGTGTCGTTGTAGGTGATGCGTTCAAGGTTGGTGCCGTCCACGTCGATAGCCCACAACTCGAAGTTCCCCATGCCTCCGGTGGAGCCTGAGTTCGAACTGAAGATGATGCGCTGCGGAGGGCCGCCCTTCCGGGCCTTCTTCCCGCTTGCGCCTTCCGGCATGAAGAACGGCGCAAAACTGGCCGCGTTCAGTTTCGAGACCTGATGCTTCTCGGTGCCATCGGCCTTCATCACCCAGATTTCCAGCGTAGTAGGGCGGATGAGGTTCTGCTTCAGCAGATCCTTGTATTCGGAAATCTCTTTCTCCGTTTTCGGATGATAGGCGCGATAGACGATCCACTGTCCATCTTCGGAGAAGAACGGGCCGCCGTCATATCCCAATTCGTCGGTGAGACGCTTGACGTTCTTGCCGTCGATATCCATGGTGTAGATATCGAGGTCGCCATCGCGAATGGAGTTGAAGACAATCTTCTTGCCATCGGCGGAGATGGTGGCTTCCGCATCGTATCCATCGGTGGTGGTCATGCGCTGCGCGTCAGAGCCGTCGAGGTTCGCTTTGTAGATATCGTAGGTCGGGTAGAGCGCCCAGGTGTAGCCCTTGGAATAATCCGGCGGAGGAGGACACTCAGGCCCTGCCATTTGCGTGGACGAATAGAGGATATGTTTGCTGTCCGGAAGAATGTAGGAGCAAGTGGTGCGTCCCTTGCCGCCGGATACAAGGCGCGTGTTCGATCCGTCGGAGTTCATGGTGTAGATCTGGTCGCACTTCCCACCATCGCGCACGCTCTGGAAGCTCATCAATTTTTCGTCGGGACTGAAATACGCTTCGGCATTCTGTCCGCCAAAAGTAATCTGTCGCACATTGCGCAAATGTTTTTCGTGGGGGAGGCGCGCATCGCTCGAATCGGACTTAGCGGGTTGAGTCGGAGTGGACTGCGCAATCAATACGTGGGAGAAAAGAACGAGCAAGACAATGGTCAGGAGAGCTTTCTTCATGGTCTGGGAACTATACACATCGTCCATCGCGGCGGCAACGCTGTTGCTCGTCGTGTAGCTCCGGAGCACAGCAGCTTCGTAGGTATTTCCTCTGCTTGTCTGTATTGCGAGCGGCTGCTAAAATACTTTTATCGCACAGGAGAAGGTCTGACTGTTCGATCCCATCCACAGAATTGTGGGGCTTTAGCTCAGCTGGGAGAGCGCCTCGTTCGCAACGAGGAGGTCGGCGGTTCGATCCCGCCAAGCTCCACCATTATTCCCACACTATCCGGCGGTTCACTGGAATTCCAGCGCAGAAGCTTATAATCTGTAATGTGAATCCATCCGTCACCAAGATCGCCGAAGCCACCTTCCCTACCCGTTGGGGAATGTTCCGCATCTACGGCTTCGAAGGCCACTTCCCCGGAACGGAACGCCTGGTCAATCCAGAAGCGACGGCGGAAGATCGCCGCAAAGAAAGCGCCGTCGCTCTGGTGATGGGCGACATCGCATCGAAGCCTCCGTTGGTGCGCATACACTCGCAATGCTTAACCGGAGATGTATTCGGCTCGTTGCGTTGCGATTGCCGTCAGCAGCTTGAAATGGCGCTGGCGATGATCGCGCAGGCAGGGGCGGGCATCCTCATCTACGAAGAACAGGAAGGCCGCGGCATTGGATTGATGGCCAAACTCCAGGCCTACCAATTGCAAGACAGCGGACTCGATACGGTGCAGGCGAACGAACAACTCGGATTCAAAGCCGATTGCCGCGAATACAATCTGCCGGTTGAAATCCTGACGGCGCTCGGCGTGAAGCAGTTGCGATTGCTGTCGAATAATCCGGAGAAGGTTTCCGCCGTGGAGAATGGCGGAATCGAAGTAGTGGAACGCGTGCCCTGTGAGGTGGAACCCGCTCCTTACGCGCAGAAGTATATCGACACCAAGCGCGAGAAGATGGGACACCTGTTCACGGCGAAATAGTTCGTCGCCGACCTCAAGAACAAGAACAATCCATCACGGAGACACAGAGACACGGAGAAAATCTTGGGGCGCGAAAAGCCCGTTGGAGAATGGGCGTTCCTGGATTACGAGTTTCTTTTCACCACGAAGACACGAAGGCACGAAGAAAATCAAAAGCTTTAAGGATGCAAGAGCCCGTTGATGACGGGCTTTTCTGTTTGCCGGTGGGGAAGAACACGGGCTTTTGATTGCTGTACCAGAATTAGCGCAAGACTCTTTCCAGCGCTTTGCGTTCTTTGACCGGCAGTTTTGCGACTGCGTAGCGCGCTAGAGCGCGATAGACTTTTGCGGCGCCGGATTTGCCCAGGGCTTTCGTGTGACGACGGATGGTTTCGACATCGCCACGCAGCAGCGGTCCGCTGAAAGCCTTTGCTCCGCCTTCAGCAAAATAATTTTCAAGAGTGCGCAGGATGATGGGCGTCATTGATTTTGCCATCATGCTGGGCGGCACTCCAGCCATGCGGGCCACCTCTTCGGCCGCTGTCAACTGCGCGACCAGCAGAGGCGACAAGAAAGCGCCGAAGGCGTGGTAGAGCGGCTTGGCGCTTTTCTTCACGGTGAAGACTTCCCCGCCGAGATCCTCGGCGATACGCCTCGCCAGTACGACGGCGGCGCGGTCGCCTTCCACGGCGAAAGCAACACCCTGCAATCTCGGCGCTTCGGTTTTCACGAAGGTCATCATCGGGTGCAGTGACGCCACCTTGGCCTCGCGCTTTTGCAGCGCAGAGAGCACGTCGCTGGTGAGGGCTCCACTGGAATGCAAGACGATTTTTCCGCGCCAGTTTCCATGTGTGGACGCGGCTTGCGCGCAATCAGCCAAGGCATCGTCGGAGACGGCGAACCAGATGACGTCGGCCGCGTAGGTCGCGTCGTCCATCGATGCCGCATGGGCACCACATTTTTTTGCGACTGCTCTAGCGCGCGACAACGACTCGCGCCGGGAACGTACGACGATCTCGTCGATGACGAAGCCGGCTTCGCGCAGTCGCACGCTTAGTCCGCTCGTCAGCGATCCGGCTCCAACGAAGGAAACGGTGGGAAGCTTTGCCATGCCGCGCAGCATACCAGATACGCACGCAACTCGCGCGCATTGACGTTGCTCTATAGTGTTGACATGAATGCACGCAAATCGGTAGCCAAGCAAACGAAGACATCTATCGCTGTGAAGATTGCCAAGAAGTCCGTGGCCGAAAACAAGAAAGCTTTCCGGGTGAAGGTCGTCAGTTCGCGGACGGTATATCGCGCCCCGGTCTTTTACGTTACGTCCGAGCAGGTCGTGGAACGCGAAGGCGGGAAGGCTGTTCGGAGGGACATCGTGCATCACCCCGGGTCGGTTGTGGTGATGGCGCTGGATGAAACAGAGCGAGAGCCGCGCGTGCTGCTTGCGAGGCAATTCCGCTATGCCGCCGGAGAAGAACTGTGGGAGTTCCCTGCCGGACGCATTGATGAAGGCGAAGAGGCGCTGGCCGCAGCGCGTCGTGAACTTACGGAAGAGACAGGATTTTCTGCGCAGGAATGGAAGTTGGCGCTTTTCTTCTATTCGAGCCCGGGATTTCTTGACGAGACGATGGCAGTATTCCTGGCGCGGGGACTAAAGCGTGGGAAAGCGACGCCGGAAGAGGATGAATTCATCTCCAAGCGATTCTATTCATTGTCGCAGGCGGTAAAGCTGGTGATTAGCGGCAAGGTTCGGGACGCGAAAACAATTGCCGGGGTTCTTTGGCTGAACCAGTATTTTCTGAGAAAGTGATAAGTTAGAACGGCGCCGGGAGAAATCGTGCGTAGCGGCTCCAGCTTCTCGCACACCCGCGCGGGGCTTGGGTTTCGGGTTGTTCACTATATTGACAACACCACGTTTCGGGTGGAGAATGGGAGCATCGGCGTACCCGTTCGTCGGCAGTAAGAGCACGGAGGAAGAGAAAGTGGATCGTCTAAAAGGAACCGTCAAATGGTTCAATAACGCTAAAGGGTTTGGATTCATCGGCCGCGAAGATGGTCCCGATGTATTCGTTCACTACAGTGCGATTGGCGCCGAAGGCTATAAGAGCCTGCAAGAGGGTGACCAGGTCGAATTCGAAATTGTTGAAGGTCCGAAGGGTCCTCAGGCCGGAAATGTGATGAAGTCATAGTAACGGTTCCTTGTAACACGTTGAACACTATAGCTTTAGCCCAGCCATCTGCGGCTGGGCTTTCTTTTGCGCTACAATCTTGAGCCATGGATAACAAGACGATTGCCGGGATTTTGTATGAAACGGCTGACTTGATGGAAGTGAACGGGGATGACTCATTTCGCATTCGTTCGTACCGAAATGCGGCGGAGGCGATTGAGGGTCAATCGACGCAAATAGCTGAAATCATTGGCGATACGAAGAAGGTTTTGGCGATTCCGGGGATTGGCAAGGGGATGTTGCTGAATCTGCAGCAGCTATTCGAGTCGGGAACGCTGACGGCGCATCAGGAGTTGCTGACGAAGTATCGTCCGACGATGCTGGAACTGCTTAAGATACAGGGACTTGGACCTAAATCCATCGCGCTCATCTGGAGCGCTTTTCAGGTGAGCGATCTGGCCGGGGTGGAGCAGTTGGCGCGCGAGGGCAAGCTGCGAACGCTGCCGCGGATGAGCGAAAAGACCGAGCAGAAAATCCTCAAAAGCATTGAAACCTATAGGCTTATCTCTGGCCGATTCCATCTGGACGAGGCGGCCAAGGTCGCGGAAAAGATGGCGGAACATCTGGCGGAATTGGCGGGGGTGGAGCGGGTTACGCCGGCGGGATCGCTGCGTCGCGGGCGCGAAACGGTGGGCGACCTGGATATTCTGATAACTGGTAAATGCTGTGTTGACAAGGGGATGCGGGAATCGGCGATTGAGCACATTCTGAAATTTCCGGGAATCCTGGATGTGCTGGCTCGGGGCGAGAACAAGGTCAGTTTCAAGTTGCGGACAGGGATGCAGGTGGACGTCCGTCTGCTGGCTCCGGAGGCGTATGGTGCTGCGCTGCAATACTTTACGGGGTCGAAGACGCACAATGTATCGCTGCGTCAGCGGGCTTTGAAGATGGGATTCACGCTGAATGAGTATGGAATCTTTCGGCTGACGGAGGAGAAAAACTGGTCGAAAAACGCTAAGAAAACTGCCAAAGATACTGCTACAAATACAAATCCCTCAATAAGTGCGATTTCGTTGAAGAAAGCTGCTGAGGCGAAAGCCAATCTGGATACCGGGCTGGCCGTGGCGGCTCTGACCGAGGAGGAAATCTACGCGACGCTGGAGCTGGACTACATTCCGCCGGAGTTGCGAGAGAACTACGGCGAGATAGAGGCGGCGGCGAACCATTCCCTGCCGAGGCTGATCGAGGTGGGAGATTTGCGCGGCGACGTCCACATGCATACGGTGGAGACGGACGGTCGCTGCACGATCGAAGAGATGGCGCTGGCGGCGCGTGAGCGCGGATACCAGTACATGGCGATCACCGACCATTCGAAGAACCTGGCGTTCGCGAACGGATTGGACGACAAGCGCGCGGAAGAACACACGAAGCGGATTCGTCGGGCGGACGAGCAGATAGAAGGCATCAAGATATTTGCGGGCATCGAGGTGGACATTCTGGCCGATGGCGAACTCGACTTGTCGGACTCGGTGCTGGCGCAGATGGACATCGTGATTGCCAGCGTTCACTCGGCGTTCGCGCAAGAGCCGGCGAAGATGACGGACAGAATACTGCGCGCGATCGGCAACAAGAACACGTCGATCATCGGGCATCCGACGGGGCGTCTGCTGCTGAGGCGGGAGGCGTACCAGTTCGATATGGACGCAGTGCTGAAAGCCGCCGCTGTGAACAAAGTCGCGATGGAGCAGAACGCGTATCCCGACCGGTTAGATTTATGCGACCTGCATTTGCGCATGGCGAAGGAGCGCGGTGTGAAGATCGTGATCAATACGGATTCTCATCACACGTCGCACATGGAGAAGATCAAGTGGGGAGTGCTGCAAGCGAGAAGAGCGTGGCTGAGGAAAGATGATGTGTTGAACACGCTGCCTGTCGCGGAGTTTGCGAAGGCCATGAAGAGGTAGAGCAATCCACCACGGGCACGGAGTCACGGAGAAGATCAAAAGCTTGAGGATGGAAGAGCCCGTTGATGCGGGCTTTTTTGTTGCGGCCATGAAAAGCCCCACATATGCGAACACCGCATATGTAGGGCACCAGTTCTCTATTTAGTCGGGGATGTTGAGGCGGTGCATGAAGGCTTTGAATTTGGGGTCGGAGCGGTATTGGTCGAAGACGGGATAGCGAACCATCTCGGGGACCTGGTGGTCGACTTCCTTCATTGCTTGTTCGAGGAGTTCGAAAACTTTGTCGCGGTCTCCGGCGATGGCGTACGCGGTGGCATACATGGCGGATGGCACGTATCCGATGGCCGAACGGGCTTTGAGTCCTACGAGCATGGACTCGCTTAAGGCCTTTTTGTCGTTGCCTGTGACGGTGGAGGCGGCGAAGGACTTTTTCCACTGCTTGCTGGCCTCTGCGTATTGTCCCTGGGAAGCGAGAAAGGCGCCATACTTCCAGTAAAGGAACTGGAAGTTGGGGGCGATTTCAATAGTGTGCTGGAACTGGGCTTGTGCTTCTGACGTGTGGTGTGCGGCCATGAGAGCGACGCCGTAGTTGACGTTGAGGATGGGCGAGAGCGGGTCAAGTGCGAGCGCGGTGCGCAGTTCGACGAGCGCTTCGTCAAAACGCTTTAGCGAATACAGGACGATGAAGGCGTAGAGATAGTGTGCTGTGGCGTTGTTGGGATTGAGTTCGATGGCGCGACGATACTCTTTTTCGGCCTCTTCCCATTTGAGACTGGAACCAAGTGCTCCGGCGTAAGCGGAATGGGCTTCGGAGGAGTTGGGATCGAGTTCCACGGCTTTGCGGCCATTGGAAATTGAAAGAGGGACGGCATCGGAGGGAGCGATGACGCCGTAGCCGGGCGCGACATTGTATGCGTCGGAGAGTCCGGCGTAGGCGAGCGAGTAATTGGGGTCGGCAGCGATTGCCTGATTGAAGTAGCGAATTGCCTGTTGGAGGTTCTCGCGTCCGCGGAGGGCCCAGAAATGGCGTCCCTTGGCGTAAAGCTGGTAAGCGTCGGAGTTGGCAGTGGTGGCGCGGGCCATCTGCGTCTGCTGCTGGCGCGGTGAGCTTCATGCGGAGTCCGGAAGAGACGTCGCGAGCGATCTCGTCCTGGAGACTAGCCATCTCGCTGAGACTGCGCGTGTATTGAGAGCCCCATATCTCCGAGCCGTCGGCGCTGTTGATGAGGTCGGCGGCAATCTTCAAGGAGTCGCCGTGCTGGGTGATGCGTCCGACGAGGACGGCATCGACCTTCAACTTCTGGCCGATCTGCGCGGGTTCGTCCTGCTTGTCTTTGAAGCGGAAGACGGTGCTGCGGGCCATGACGCGCATGTTCGGCAATTTGGAAAGTGTACTGATGAGATCGTCGGTTACACCTTCGCCAAGGAAATCATTGTCGGCGTTGCTGGTCGCGTTAACGAATGGAAGCACGGCGATGGAGCTAACCTGTTGCGCGTAGGAGCGGCGAAAGATGAAGGCACCGCTGGCTGCAGCGACGACAAGAACGGCAATGATGGCGGCAATCCAGACCTTCTTCCGTGAGGCGGGCGCCGCAACGGGAACGGCAGAAACAGGAATGGCCGAAGAAGAAGCGGGCGCGGCCAGAGTGTAGGCAGCGGAGGACTGAGTTACGGCGGTACGTCCGGAATCGGAATCGCGCTTGAGGCGTTTGAGGTCGGCGCGAATCTCTGAGGCGGACTGGTAACGGACTTCGCGGTCTTTCTCGAGCGCCTTGTCGATGGTGTGAACGAGTTCTGGCGGCAGGTCCGGATTGAGTTGCGCGGATGGCAAGGGGGCGCGATTGAGAATCTGGTCGAAGACGAGAGCGGAGGTGGTTCCCTTGAAGGCGACTTTTCCGGTGGCCATCTCGTAGAGGACGGCGCCGAAGGAGAAGAGGTCTGTGCGGATATCGAGGACTTCGCCGCGCGCCTGCTCGGGCGACATATAGGCGGCGGTTCCCATGGCGACGCCGGGCGAGGTCTGGTATTGAGGGCGCGCGAGGGTTGGTCCCGCGGTGGCCTGCTGGTGCGTGTCGCGCTCGATTTTGGCGAGACCGAAGTCGAGTACTTTGACCTGTGAGCGCCGAGTAACGAAGACGTTGGAACACTTGATGTCGCGATGAACGATGCCGCGGGAGTGGGCAGCCTCGAGCGCTTCGGAGATTTGAAGGCCGAAATCGAGAATCTGGTGAAGCGAGAGCGGGCGTCCGCCAAGATGGTTGTCGAGGGTGCAGCCCTCAAGCAATTCCATGGCGATGAAGTATCGTCCGTTGTCCTGCGCGATTTCGTAGATGGTGCAGATGTTTGGGTGATTGAGCGCAGAGGCGGCGCGCGCTTCGCGATGGAAGCGGTCGAGCACGTCGGGATCTGAGGCTAGCTCATCGGGCAGGAACTTGAGAGCGACGTGACGGCCGAGGGTTACATCCTCCGCCTCATATACCACGCCCATACCGCCACTGCCGAGCTTGGCCAGGATCTTGTAATGGGAAACGGTAGTTCCAATCAATCTGGCTCACCCACGTTTACGACTGCGGGATGGTAATACCCGAATGCTAGTAGATGCAAGAGACTAGGAAGAGTTTTCGAAGAAAGACAAAGGGGGAGGAAGCGAGGTGAACGCCGGGGAGAGGACCCCGGGAACGAATTTGGTGCGACGGGGTGGTGGCGGTATTACAATTGGATGCATCTCAGGAGTGAGTCCCCAGAACGTGGGGAAAGTTGGCCAACCCGAAGCTAGAACTGCAGGAGGATCTCATGGCCGCTCCGCAATCCCGTCCCGAAGAAACAGATGCGGGACACGTTCCCATCACAGAAGAGTTCGACAGTCCGAAGCACACGCTGCCCGATGCCGGGCCGATGATCATAGCGCTGGTGCTGGTGGCGATCGCGGTGGGAGCTATCGCTTATTTCTTCCGATCACAACCGGTTGCCAGCGGCACCATCGACGAAGCGTTCGCCGTCGCGGTGCCGAACCAGAACACGGTGCTGGCGACAGTACAACTGAGCGTGAACAATACAAGCAAGAAGCCGATCATCATCCGGAACATCAATATCACGGTGCGGACGGAAAAAGGCGAGTTCAGCGACGACTCGGCCAACGTGGTGGATATGCCGCGTTATTTTGCCGGCTTCCCTGACCTGAAAGCGCACTCGATCGAAGGCTTGCCGCGCGACCTGAACATTCCACCGGGCACGCAGATCAATGGCAGCGTGATCGTGAGCTTCCCTATCACGAAGGAAGATTTTGATGGGCGGAGAGCGCTGATTGCCCAGGTCGCGTTCTTTGACCACAATGCCATCGAGGTAAAACGGTAAGCGAACGGCTCGAAATTGGTAATTGGGTAAGCGGTAAATGGGTAATTGAGGTCGAGGAGTTCCGAGGGGAGACAAAGGGTCTCTCCACTTCGCTTCGCTTCGGTCGAGATGACGGTTCGAGCAGGCGACGAGCTTGCAGCAAACGAAGGGCACGGCGCTGAAGCCGTGCCCCTATGTTTGCTCGATACAAATGCTCGCAAACAGACAGTGGTAACCACTTCCGGCTCAAGCGCTACGACCATTACTGGTTCTTGGGTGAGCTTAGGTATCCGGTGACGGTGTCCTTGTCCACTTTGTAGACGACGACTTCGAAGAGCGAGCGATCGCGTCCGGTATAGAACTGCATGGGCTCGTTCATGGTGCGGTCCTTCTTCTCGATAGTGCGGTCGTCGGCGATGACGTTAAGGGTGAACTTTCCCTTCTTGGCATCGGCCTTTTTCAGTTGCAGGCTGATGGTGGATACGGGCGCCTTCTGATTCTTGCGCAGAGTGAATTCGTAGATGTTGCGGTCACCCCTGTGCTTGAGGAACTCGACTTCATCGTGATTGCGAGCGATGAGTCCGCTCTGTACGCCGAGGTCGCCGACAGCCTTTTCAAGCTTCTGCCTGGTGGCGTCGAGGTCGCTGCGGGTGCTGGCGATGTCGGTCTTGGCGCCACCGAGTTCGGTCTTTACACCGGAAACGTCGCTGGAAACCTGGGAGACCTGCGCCTGCTGTTTCTTCTGCTCTTCGGTGAGCATCCTGCTGGACTGTTCCTGCTGGCGGCGAAGCTCAGAGGTGCGCTTGGCGAGCTGCTCTTCCGTCATCCCGACTTTGGAGTCGAGCGCTTCAACGGATTCCTTCATGGATGTGTTGGTGGCGTGGATCTTCTGGCCGAGCTCTTTCTGGGCCGTTTCGGCGGCGAGCTGCTTTTGTTCGAGGCCGGCGATGCGTCCGCGCAAATCGAACATGAGGAAGAGAGACGCGACCACGTAAACGACGGCTACTGCCAGTACCACGATCTTTATGGTGTTGTTGCTGTTCGTGGAAACCACCTGGCCTTCATCTGACATGTAAGACTCCTTTTGAATAACGGCTATTCTGAATTGTATGCAGCTGAATTTACCTGTCAATGAGCACCTTTGCGTAGTCCCCCCCTATCGCAATGGCTGTACCTAGGAACCCAGGGAGTGGTTGAGAGTTGCTGGGCAGAGGAGGATCGAGGAACTCGGAAGCAGAGCTGAAGTGCTGTGGGAGCAATGACTTGAAAGACTAAGTAAACAATGTCTGCCAAAAAAGCAGAGTTTCAGTCCAGAATAGCTGCGATGGGTGAGCCAATTGCACTTGTAAAAGGCACAGCAGTTCCGATAAACACGAGTTATGCCGAGGCGGTTGCAAGTCATAGTTAACTAGTTAGTTACGACGGTCAAAACGAGTCTGGCGCGGAGGTTGGGTATTTGCAGGGAAGTAGCACACCACCTGTAGGTACTCGGCTGCTCAGAGAGATAATCCGCTTACATACTGGAAATCGGATCCACTGGGAGATCGAGTTTAGAATGAAAAGCCGCACACCAGCACTGATACTGTTTCTGATAGCGTTCGCAGCAATCGCCTTGTGGGCTCAAACTACGCGGCAGCCGACATCGAATGCGGGAGGCAGTACGCCATCGGCTTCGTCTGCGGTCAACGCATCGCCACAAAGTTCGCTACTCCGCATCCTGACACCGTTAACGGGCCAAAAGCTGGGAACGAACTTTACCCACGTACGCTTTGAAGTGACGACACCGGCGGCGTCGGCGGGAACGCCGAATTTCCTGATCCAACTGGATGGGAACGAGCCGATACACACGACAGCGACCGAGTACGACTTCACGGGCCTGGCTCCGGGCGTACACAACGTTACGGTTACCCTGGTTGACGCGAACGATACGCCTATAGCTGGCGATCGCGCGATGGTTCCCTTCTCGGTGCCGCAGCTTGGCTCTGAACCTGGGACGACAACTCCGAAGCAGAGCGCTCCGGCAGTGGAGCCCGGCAGGGGTCGGCAACAGAGCCATCCGCAGGCAGAACCGCGCGATACCGGTGAGGGCGGCATCGCCTACGCGCAACCGCAGTTGCAGAATGCGGGCTTCGCTCCTCCGCCGAGTTTGAATGAAGACGATGACGGCAAGCTGCCGTCGGCGTCGAGCGCGCTGCCATTGCTGTCGGTGATAGGTTTCGGAGTGCTGCTGGGCGGGATTGCATCGGCCATGAAGACGCGGTAGAGCATTCGCCACAGAGACGCCGCGAAGCCCGTTAATGACGGGCTTTTTTTGTGAATGGGAAGAACCATTTTCTCTGCGGATGCGGCGAGCGTGGAATGGTTTTCTGGAACAGAGTAGTGGCATATCTCAGCCGTGCCTCCGGCACTTGAAATCATGGTCTGAGGTTACCCCGCGCTTCGTGCGGGGCTAGGATCAGCCGTGCCTCCGGCACTGAAACCAAATGCTCATTACATGAGCTGCGAAGTGAATGCGCCGGGATTCAGCCGTGCCTGCGGCACTGAAAACAACTGCTCGTTGCCGACTTGACAGCATGAGCTACTCATTCTTCGTTGTGAATCTGAGCCGTGCCTGCGGCACTGAAACCAACTGCTCATTGCAAACATGGTGAACAAACCGGGACCAAGAAAAACCCTTTCTGGAAGCAGTTGTTGGGGCGGGAGCTTTCGATTTCGTGTTCTGGAGGTGAGGGAGCGTGCATCTTACGAATGCGGGATAGGTTTGTTGTCTAAGTTGAGGGCGAGGGATTGAGAGATATGGGATTGTTGCCTCCGAAGGTGCATCGCTACCTGCCGACAACTCTGATCGTGATCGGGTTGGTGCTGCTGGGCTATGTGGGTTCGGAGTACGGCCAGATGTTCTGGGAACAGCATCAGTTGCAAAGGCGCTGGCAATCGCAACAGCAAAGACAAGGTCAGCAACCTGCGAGCGGGCAGTCTGTCGGAGATGATGGGCTGACGAGATTGAGCATCCCGAAGATCGACCTTTCTGCGGTGGTGGTGGAGGGCACGAATCGCAAGAGTCTGCTGCTGGGGCCGGGCCATATGGAAATGACGGCCGCTCCGGGCGAACTCGGCAACGCGGTCATCACGGCGCATCGCGATACTTTCTTCCGGCACATCTATGAGTTGTCGAAAGGCGACCAGTTGGTGGTGCAACGGAATGGAAAGATATTTAAGTACGAAGTGACGGGAAAGAAAGTCGTACAGCCGACGGATGTATCGGTGATCAAGAACTCGGACGATAGCCGGCTGACGCTGATCACGTGCTATCCGACGTACTACATCGGTCCGGCGCCGGAACGGCTGGTAGTCTTCTCGAAACTGGTGGAAGGCGTGGCGCTGAAACCGAAGAGGACTCCGGTGGACGCGGCAGAGTTGCCGAAAGACGATTCAAGCGCGGCGCGGTAAGAATCTTTCGCCACGGATTCAGGTGTCGCTAGAATGGGTGTGTGAAAACTTACGACGCGATTTACGACACTATCGTTATCGGCGCGGGGCTCATTGGGCTGTCGCTGGCATTGAAACTGAAGCAGAACGGCCTCACGGTACTGGTTGTGGAACGGACGGAGCCGGGGCGCGAAGCATCGCACGCGGCGGCGGGCATGATCGCGCATTGCGATCCGGATTCGGAGCCGCTGGTGTGGCCACTCTCCAACGCGGCGGGAAAGATGTTTCCGGCGTGGGTTGCGGAGTTGGAGGCGGAGTCCGGGTTGAAGGTGGATTTCCGGCGCGATGGCGTGATCGACTTCATCCCCGAAGGCGAGATGCCGCTCTTCCCCTCAGGCTCGATGGAGACCGAGCCGCGACCTCTGACGGAAGAACAGTTGCGCGAGTTGGAACCGGCGCTGGCGTTCCGTCCGAATGGATATCATCTTCCGGAAAATTTTGTCGATCCGCGACTGCTGCTGGACGCCGTGCTGGCGTGCGCGAAAAAGCGTGGCGTGGATTTGGTGACGGGCTCTCCGGTGGTTTCCGTGGAGAGCGAAGGCGGTCGCGCGACCGGCGTGCGTACCGAGCGCTCGCACTATGCGGCGAAGAATGTGGTGAACTGCGCAGGCGCGTGGGCGGAACAGATAGCTCCCGTGAAGTTGCCGACGCATCCGGTGAAGGGACAGGTTCTGTGCCTGGTGTTTCCGCGTGGAACTCCGGGAGCGGCGCATGAACCGCATCCGAAGGTTCGTCACGTAGTCCGCGCGCATGGCTTTTGCTACATTGTGCCGCGCAGCGATGGACGGCTGATCGTGGGCAGTACGCGCGAGAAGGTCGGCTTCGACAAGAATGTGGACGTCGATGTGATTCAGAGATTGCATCAGTCGGCGGCGATACTGCTGCCCGAGATCGGCGAGGCTCGGATACTGGAGACGTGGGCGGGATTGCGTCCGGGCTCGCCGGACGAGTTGCCGATCATGGGCGAGACGGAATTAAAAGGCTATTTCGCGGCGACGGGACACTATTGCGATGGCATCATGCTGGCGCCGGTGACGGCGGAGATCATGGGCGATGTGATCGAAGGACGCGAGCCGAAGTTCGATATAGGGGCGTTCTCGCCTCGGCGTTTCTAAGGCAAGAACAGTCCACCACGGAGACACGGAGAAAACACAAATCGGGGGAAGAGCTCGATGGGAAGGGGTTTTCCTGGGGAGAGGTTTCTTTCACCACGAAGACACGAAGGCACGAAGAAGATCAAAAGCTATAAGGATGGAAAGGCCTGCTTGGAAGTGGGCCTTTTGTATTGGAGAGGGAGTCTCTTTTCTCGCACGAGCAGTGCTGGATTGGCTCGCGGGTAGTCCCGTGTTTTATACTGGACTGCTAGCCTGCAATTGATCTCGCAATCTGATACCTACCAAAGGAAGAAAGGATTCCCCCATGTCCGCCACTGCGGTTGCGTTCGCAAAAGAAAACGAGAAGCGATTCATTGAAGAGTTGAAAGAGCTGTTGCGCATTCCGAGCATCAGCACCCTGGAAGAACACAAAGGCGACATCGAGAAGGCCGCGAAGTTCGTTGCCGATGAGTTGAAGCGCATAGGTTTCGAGAATGTCCAGATCATCCCATCCGCGGGCCATCCTCTTATTTATGCCGACTGGCTACATGCGGCGGGCAAACCAACGGCACTGTGCTATGCGCATTACGATGTGCAGCCGGCCGAGCCGCTGGATGAATGGGTCACTCCTCCCTTCGAACCGACCGAGCGCAACAACAACATCTATGCGCGCGGCGCGGTCGATGACAAGGGTCAGTTGTGGATGGAAGTTAAGGCGTTCGAATCGATGTTCAAGGGCAACGGCGGGAAATTGCCCATCAACGTGAAGGTGATTTTCGAAGGCGAAGAAGAAGTTGGCGGCGAAGCCATCGCGAAATACATCGTGGAGCACGGCGACAAACTGAAGGCCGACTTCGCGCTGGTATGCGATACGGAACTGTTTGCGCCCGATCTTCCGACGCTGTGCGTTGGTCTGCGCGGACTCGTCTACACGGAACTGGAAGTGACGGGCGCGATGACCGATCTGCATAGCGGCATCTACGGCGGCGCGGCACCGAATCCGCTGTTCGCGTTGTGCTCGATCATCGCCAAGCTGAAGGACGAGAATGGCAAGATCCTTATTCCAGGCTTCTACGACAAAGTGAAAGAGCCGACGGCGGATGAGCTGAAGGCATGGAAGGCGCTTCCCTTCGACGAAGAACATTATCGGAAGACGGAAGTGGGCTCGAAGGAGTTGACGGGCGAGGCTGGATACTCGGTGCTGTATCGCACATGGGCGCGTCCGACGCTGGAAGTTCACGGCATGCCGGGCGGCTTTGTGGGACAGGGCGCGAAGACGGTGATTCCGGGAAAGGCCTCGGCGAAGGTTTCCATGCGCCTGGTGCCGGACCAGAATCCCGACGAGATCCTGAAGAAGTTCAC
>JBBRZF010000055.1:0-18447 GCA_038236965.1 Terriglobales bacterium
GAATCGTTCGAGGGCGCGCGCGTCGGAGGCGAATCGCTCGGGCAGGAATTTTAGAGCGACCTTGCGGCCCAAGCGCTGGTCTTCCGCTTCAAAGACATCTCCCATGCCACCGCCGCCCAGCCGTTGCAGGATGCGATAGTGGGAAATTGTTTGGCCTATCAAGGGTGCTCCCCTCCGCCTCAAACGGGTATGTTAGGCCGAGCGTGGTGCGCGGTCAACGGCGGAGAAAGTTAATCGCTCTGAATCTCACATTCCCGCCATTTTTCCAGTAACGGGAAGTATAGTCCGGCACGCACGGGGCGCGCTTCGCGCTTCTGCAGGACGCGGGCATAACGGACGAGCTGTTCACGATATTTTTCCACTTGCGCGTCGGCAAACTGGTCGGCATCCCCGCGAAGAGGGCTGGTCTTGAAATCCACGATCCAGCGCGTACCCTGCTCATCGATGAAGGTGCGATCGATTTGAACGTGGTAAACGGCATCGGCCTCGACGGCGGAGAGCGCGTATTCGGAACGCGCCTCGGGGTGCGGGGAGAGTATCCAGCGACCCCGCTGGTCGCGAAGGGTGAAGCGCAAGGCGGCCAGGGCGCGGTCGGCATCTTCGTCCAAGACGTCGGCGGCCAGACCGCGATTCGCAAGCGCGGCACGGATGGAATCGCGATGATGCGCCAGCTTGTTTTCGTCCCAATTGGCCAGGCCCTCGGTGGCAATGCGTTGCAAGAATGCGTGCACCACGGTTCCGATGGTTCGCGTGCGCTCACCCACCCACTCGAAGGTGATGTCGGCGGCGGTCGCGGTCTTGTTCTCTGGCGCGGGCTGCCATAAGACGGCCGAAGGCGCTGCGGGAGATTGCCAGCCATCGGCCAGGCGACGGAGCGGGGGCAGGGAGTCGACATCGAATTCAGCAACATCGGATGCGGCTGAAATCTCGGAAACGTTTGCGCCCGTTGCCTGCTTTTTGGCAGCCTCCATAAATTCGTTTTCCACGATGTCCCAGAGGAGCGCCAGTAACGAGGTCTTTTCCGGCTTTGAAGCGTCGGCAAGCAACTCGCTCGCGGGCTTGCGCAAGTGTCCGAAGAGATGCAGTTCGCTCCGGGCGCGAGTGGCGGCTACATACAACACGCGCTTCGACTCTTCTTCGCTGCGGCGTTTTTCGTTGCCAGAAAGATAGGTGTAGAGATCGTCCTTTTCCGCAGCCCTGGCCTTGATGGGCGCGAGGAAGAGATCGGCCTCATTCATGCCGGGGCGTTCTTCCCAAAGCATGAGGCGCGATTCGTCGGAACGCGTCTTTCGACCAAGTCCGGGCAGGATGACGACATCGAACTCCAGCCCTTTTGCTTTGTGGATGGTCATCAACTGAACTTCGTCGGCGGCCAGGGCATCGGGTGCGGCGTAGAGCTTTCCCAAGGCTTCGTCGAGTTCCTCAAAATCGAGGTCACCCTCGCTCTCGAGTTTCTCCAGCAATTCGAAAAGCTGCTTCGCGGTTCCGAGTTCAGATACCGGAATGCAGGCGGGGCCGCCAAGCGCAATCCACGTGGACTCGACGAACTGACGTAGCGGCACACGTCCGAGGCGTTGCAAAGCCTGCTGCAAGACATCGCGTGTGCGCTGCAATCGCAGACGTTCCGGCGCAGGAAGCATGCTGCCATCCTGCATCGATTCCCAAACGCTGGCGTGGGGATGCGAGTTGCAAAGCTTGAACAACGAGTCGAGAGTGAGCCCGCACCAGGGCGCACGCAGCACGGCAAGCCATGCGATGCGGTCCGCCGGATGCAAGAGGGCGCGGGTAAGCGAAACGATATCCAGAACGACGGAACGATCTGCGAGGCTATCGATCTGTACGGCGCGGAACGGGACATTGCGCTGGTGAAGTTCGGCGACGATGTGGCGCAGGTGTTCGCGTGCGCGGACGAGCACAGCAATGCGCCGGGGCTTGGCGGGTTCGTCTGTCGAATGCGCTTCCTCGGCAACTCGCGCGCGAGCTTCTTCGATGACGCGCACCACATCACGAGCTTCGCGAAGGCGACTGGATGTTTCGAAATAAGGATGGACCACCACGGCGGGGCGCTCGGTAGGCTCGTGGAACGCTGTCGAAGGCTCGAAGTGAACCGCGCCGGTGGCGACGTCGTCCGATTGCGGGAAGATGCCCTCGAAAGATTCGTTCACCCAATCGACGATGCGCGCCTGCGAGCGGAAGTTCTCGGTGAGCCGCAGTGGTTCAAGTGGAAGCAGGTCGAGTTTGCCGCTCTGCGCGCGCAAAAAGAGCGCAACCTCCGCCTGGCGGAAGCGATAAATGGACTGCATGGGGTCGCCGACGAGGAAGAGCGTGCGCGATCCATCGGTGGGCCAACCGCGAGTGAGTGCGCGAAGCAGTTGCACCTGGGAAACGGAAGTGTCTTGAAATTCATCGGCGAGCAAGTGTTCGATGGGATGACCGAGAGCGGACTCAACCGACTGCGATGCGAGCCCTTCGAGCGCAGCCAGCGAAACCTCGGTGAAGTCCACCGTCTGCTCGGCAGCAAAGACGATCCGGAGTTGTTCGAGGGCGCGCGGAAGCAGTTGGAATATCGCACGCAACATTTGCCACTGCGACTCTTCGTAGGCGCAGGGAGGAAGTGCGGCGACACCTGCAAGTTTTCCCTCGAGTCCGCTGATTTCCTTGAGGTCGGGAAGGATGTCGTCCTTCAGGCGCTTGCGTGGAAGCTCGGAACCTTTGGCAGGCAGACCGATGGTCGCAGAGATCGAAACGCGCCATCCACCTTTATCGGTGACAAGCAAGGAGGCGAGTCCGCACCAGTAATCGAGGTCGTCCTTCGTGCATCCTGGGAAGCCGGGCATATTGCGAAGTACGGAAATGCGATGCGACGGCTTGATTTCGTGAAGGTTCGTACCTGCGTGACGGGCGATTTCGGCAAGCTCATCCTTTACGTGAGATGGAATCATCTGCTCAAGCTCGCTTAGATATGTGCAGACGATGCGCGCAAGGGTTGCCTCCAGTTCCGCGCGCAAGGCATCCACATCGCCATGATGCAGATGTCGGCTCCACTGGTCGCGTCGCTGCAACATGTCGGCCAGCAGCTTCTCAAGTTCGGGAACATTATTTTCCAGATGCATGAGGGCGCGCCGGAGGGCATCGGCGGTCTCGCCCGGAGTTTCCAACAATCGTACGGTGGCGTGCGCAGCCTGAAGGTGGAGATTGCGCGCGTCTTCGGTGATGCCACCGAGCGCACCGAGGCGGGAGGTGAATGGCACCTGCTGCACGATGCTGTTGGAAAGCGAATCGATGGTAACGATGCGAAGGCGCGAGGGCGTCGCCAGAAGGTTCCAGTTGCGAACGGAATCCTGTTGCAAAACTGCTGCGGCTAGCGCGCGCGTTTCGGCCTGGTGGGGCTTTGTGACCGGCGTGCTTTCTTCGGCGTCGCGCAAAGCCTTCATGACGCGAGCGCGCATTTCGCCAGCGGCCTTTTTCGTGAACGTGATGGCGAAGATACGTTCGGGTTCGGCGACCGTAGCGAGCAAGGTGAGATAGCGCTGGATGAGCAGCTCGGTCTTTCCGGAACCCGCCGGGGCCTGCACGATGAACGAGCGGCGCGGATCGATGGCGGCGTTGCGTTGCTGCTGGTCGGCGGGCTCGCGACGCGGCCGTGAACTAGTCGCCATGGTTGGCCTCCGCGTCTTCCTCGTCGTCGGCTTCCGGCTTGTGTTCTCCGATGCGGCAGAGCGGACCAAGTTCGCAGTTGCGGCAAGTGGTGTCGCCTTTTTTCGGAATCACCGCGGCTACGCCGTTCTGATATTCGGAGGCGAGGTCTTCGAGCGCGGAATTCCAATCGGCAAGCAGACTCTCCAGCGATTTGGAGTTTGCCTTCGAGCCGAGAGACGTTGTTACCTTAGGGAACACGCCCTCTTGCGAGGTGATGCCCTTGTACTCGATATCGCCGGGACGGATCTGGGCGAAGGCCACACCATCAAATTTCATTCCCGAATGGGCGGCATAGATGGGAAGCTGCGGCTCGTCCGGACGATCTTCGAGCCACGACTTTGTACTCGGTTCCGATGTCTTGTAATCGATCACGATGCTGCCGACGCCTGGGACGTGGTCGATGCGGTCGGCCTTGATCCTGATCTCGACGGCGCCGATGGTGACGGTCTGCGGCTCGTCCCTTCGTTCGCCGGCTTCGGTATGCACCACTTCGAAAGGTCTCTCGCGAGATGCTTCGACATCCAGGAAAGCTTGAATCAATGAGGCCATTCGCACGCGTTCCAGCGCGGCGACTTCCCTGTCCCACACGGTCGCCTCGGAGACGTGCTCTTTCACAAGCGCACGGTCTATGGAACGCCGCACGAGTTCCTCGCGCTCGTCGCCGGTACGTTTCTTCAGTTCGGCTTGCGTCTTCAACTCGTCCCAGATAAGCGCCAGGGCGGAGTGCAGAACCCTGCCCTTCAACCTCGCATTCAGGCCGGGTTCGGGTGTATCGATCTTTCTAGCACCGAGGCGAATCTCTGCGAAGGCGTGGAATGGGCAGGCAGCTTGCAGTTTGAAGACCGTGGTGCCGCCGCTCGACTTTCCCTCTAGAGCGGGACCGTTGTTGTCGGGGAGCGAAACGATATCGGCTTCCGTGGCAGCCGCGATTTCCGTAATGTAGGAGGCGGTCGAAATGTCTTCGGCTCGTTGTTCGTACTTTCGCAGCAGCGAACTGGCGCGAAGCTCGCTCTCGCCTTCCATGAGTCCGTGACTGAAAATGACTTCGCGAGCGCTGCGTTGCAGGCGTTCGGTAGTGCGCTCGGCATAGGCGTATTGAATGTCGGCAGAAGCGCCCGGAACAAGGGCTTTGCGCTGCAAAACGAGCGGGAGCAACGGATTAGGGTGCGACTCGGGAGGCCAAGAAGATTCATCGAGCCCCATCACCCAGAGATGATCGAAGGTAGAGCCAGCAGCTTCGAGGATGCCGAGCACCTGTACGGGCGCACCGGTGTTCTCCGGCTGAAAAGTGGTCTCTCCGGCGAGGAGCGCGAGTCGCGCGGCAACCTCACTCCGGCCTATCCAGGGCTCCACTACATCGAGGTGCGCGAAGTCTCCGAGCAGTTCCACCCAGGCATCAATCGCCTGATGTTCCCTGGAGTCGGGAGCGCGATCACCAGGCCAAGAGATGGCTTTCAAGAGGTCGGGAATCCTGGCGCTCCACTCCGAAGCCTTCAGACGGTCGGGCAGATTTCGCGTGGTGTGCTGGAAGGTTCGCAAAAAGCTCACGAGCAGCGGACACTTCGTATGCTTAGCGTTGCGCTCCGCTTCCAGCAACGACGCGGCTGTGTAATCGCGCTGGCCGAGCGAACGGAGGGTGGCATCGAACATCGCCCTTTGCGCGGACTCGGTTGCCGCTCCCTTGATGAAGGGCGAGCGCAATAGGCGGCCCACTTCGTCCACCGAGATGGGAGCGAAGGCGAAGCGCAGGAAACGAAGCGCGGCTCCGATGATGGGCGTGTTCGCCAGCGGACGTCCCAAGGAGAGTTCAAAAGCACGACGGGTATCCGAGTGCGCGATGGAGAGCGCCTCGGGATGAAGAGCCTCCAGCAGCGCGCGTTCGAGCGCTCCCCGGTTTGCCTCGATATCAGGAACGATGATGCCGATGGTCGCCTTGGGATCGGCGTCGAGCAAAGCGCGCGACCAGTTGGCGGCAGAGATGATTTCGGCAGAGGCGTCTGCCAGCGGCAGCACGGATGCAGATTGGTTGGTTGTGACAAGTTCGGCAATCTCGTGCTTCACGCCTGCGGTGCTCAGTGCGCTGAGTACGGAGTGTTGCTGCGGAGTGATGCGGTCAAAACCATGCAGCAGGATTTCACTGGGAAGCGGCAGTCCGGGGGTAGCTAGATTATCGGCAAGAAGCTGGGGCAAGCGCGCTTCGTCCATCCAGTTGCTGGCCTTGGTGCGGCGCTTGAACTCCATGGCCCAATCGTAAAAGACGGCGGTATCGAGTTTCGTTTTGTAGAGACGCTCGTCGAGGCCGAGTTTGTACTCGTGGATACGCGACCAAGCGTTTGCGGCCATCTGCGCAGTGCGACGAATCTGCATTGCGCGTTCCTGCCGCGCCCGGATGATCAGTTCCCAGATAGCGAGTTGCTGCGTCTGGGTGAGGACCACGGGAGCGCCTGGAGCACGTAACACGTACTCGCTCCACAAGGAGCGCATCCACGCCGACCAAGTCAATATCTGCGGCGAATCCCAGACGGTGCGGCCTGCAAGGCGCTGGCGCGCGTCGTAACGCACGCGAAGGAGACGCGCCGACCGCTTGTTGGCGGTAAGCACGACTGCGCCGTTCTCTGCCGTCGCGAGCAGATCGAGTTCGGTCATGGAAGCCATGGTTTAAGAGCGAGTATGTTAACGCGGAACAAAGGAGTTGGGGATGTGTATAAACGAAGTTTTCTGTGGAAAGCGCGGCATTTCATCAGGAATGCTGTGAATCCCGCGCCGGAAGCGGCTTTGCAGGGATAGAGCGTACGCGGCGGCCTTGGTGGGCTGCCGCGTTTCTCCGTCAGTATAGGGTCGTGATCACGCGTTGGCGTGAACGAAGACCGGTTCGAGCTTCGATTCGACCGTGATGGGCGCGTTCAGTGCACGAGAGATCGGGCATTTGGAGGCGGCTTCGACGATGGCCTTGTGGAATTCCGAGGGGTCGATCTCGCCGACCTGGACGCTGATCTTCACGATTCCCTTTACTACTCGCCATCCATCCGCCTGCTGCTCCAGCTTTAAGGTGGCGTGGGTGGTGATGCCTTCGCTGCGGATCTGTATGCGCGAAAGTTCCTGCGCGACCATCATCGAAGTGCACGATGCAAGGGCGGCGGCAAGCATTTCCGTCGGGCTGGTGCAGGGGTCGTTTCCAAAGCTAGATCCAAAAGCATAGAGGGCGTTCTGTACGACGCCGCTGGAGGTAGTTACCTGGCCTTCGCCGGCACCGGGGCCTCCACGCCAGACTGCTGTTGCGCTGCGTTCCATAAATCCTCCGTAAAAGTGCTGCAGGCCGGTATGAGGCGGCCTGCGAATTATGAATTACCTGGCCTCTGCTGCGAGCAGAGCCGGGGTATGAATCTGCCGGGACTGGTTGAGCATTGCCGCTTTACGCGGTGTGCGCACAGGTGAGTCCAAGCGGTTATGAGTACATGCGATCGCTGGAAGCACGCAGCAGGCAGCGTTCGCTGAAGAATACTTCGCATCCGGAACAGCCGTCGGCAGCCAAGGGCGTGCGTTCGCACATGCGGTAAGAAAGCGTTTGAAGGATGCGCGAGGCCTGCTGAACATCATGGGCCGAGAGCTCGCGGAAAAGATCCTGCAAAACGCGCAACCGAGCGGCATCGTAATCGGCAAGGACTCGACGTCCCGCTTCCGTCAACGACAACAAGGTGGAACGGCGGTCGGCGGCCTCGGCGCGGCGCAACCATTTACCGCGCGCAAGGCGATCGACAGCCTTGCTGGCGGCAGCGTTGCTCACTCCGAGAAATGCAGCGATCTCGCTTACCGTGTTGCGTTGGGTTGCGTGGAGAAGTTGCAGGGCCTGTATCTGGGCGAAGGAGAGATGCCGGCGCGATACTTCGCGAACCAGCTTATCTTCCAACAGGTCGGTGAGCGAGGCAGCGAATAAGTGTGCGCTTGCGGCCAACTCACGTGCGGGCTGATTTTTATGTTTGGTGTTCATGGCCCGTAGGCCTCTTTCATGAATGCAAGACAACTGTACAACCGCGTTAACATTCAACGCAGTTATCTGGGTCACGTCAGGATGTATTTCGGATACAGGGGGATGTGATAACTCGCGGGTGGGAACTGGGGCTCAGTCCTGGCGCGAGCGGCCGAGGAACAACTGTGAGGCCATTACGTAGAGGTTCACGAAGTCGAGCGAGATGAGCAGCGCACCGATGAGGGCGGCCTTGTCGCGCTGCGGATCATCGTCTTCGAATTCGTACTCGAGGTCACAGATGAAATCCGTGTGATAGGAGATGAGAATGGCGAAGATGATGACGCCGAGATAGGACATAGCCCAATAAACGACGGCGTTGCGCATGAGCAGATTCACGGCTACGACAACGGCCAATCCGATGGCCAGCGTCTTGAGCGCTCCGGTGCCTCCGCGAAGGTCGCGGTCGGGATAGTAAACGCCATAGGCCATGAGCGCGAGAAACGTGAGCGCGGTGACGAAGAAGCCGAAGGCGACTGCGCCCGGAGGCACAAAGAGGAAGAAGACGCAGAACGAGATTCCGTTGAAAAGCGCGTAGGCGACGAAAGCAATCCAGGCGGCGGCGACGCTGAAATACTGCACCGCCCGCGAGAGGCAGGCGACGACGACGACCTCGAACAGAAACAAGAGTTGGAAATTCAGAGGATGCGAACGGACGTACTCGAAGATATCCGGCTGGCGGGCTGCCCATGCCGCCACGAGTGCCGAAAGAAACAGACCGATGGCGACGAGCGCATAGACGCGCACCAGGAAGTGGCGCTCTTCACGAGCCACCTCCTCCATCTCATGGGCGAGCGGCGCGGGGCGGACGGGATCGTAAACGGCGCTTTTTGACGAATCAGGCATGAGGGGCAATGCAGAATCTACCACGAAGGCGGAGAGGAGAGAAGAGGCAGAAGAAGTGGTAATTGGGTAAATGGTAATTGGGTAAGTGAGGGTCAAGGGTCAACGACGGAGGAAAGATCAAAGTCAAAGGCCCCACACTCGCCAACGGCGGATGTGGGGCAGCAAGTGTTTCCCTGGACATAAGGCGACGTCGAACATCAAGAAGCTAATTACATTTGCGGGGCACGATGTCGTCGTTGTGGATAAAGAACTGTGCCGGGCAAATTTCCGAACCGCAGATGACCGGGGTAAGTCCGGCGATCTGTTTACGGGTTATGAGGCCGAGAGTTCCGCACGATGGGCAGGCAAGCACCCCCCAATACGGATCTTCGGATTCGCCCATTTCGCCCGCGTTCTCCAAAATGAAAAGAGTACCGGGGCCCATCTGCTCGGGGATCCACTCGCTCAGGAAATTGATTTCGGCAACCATGTTTCCTCCGTCTGATGCATGAAGCCGTTTAAAAGCAGCACTACGCTTGCCTGTAGTGACCGGACGTTCGACGAACCGGTGCATTGCGGAACGACGCTTTTGCGACGTTCACATTGTGAACAGCGCGAGCCTTGGGGGCGGCAGGGGCAGTATCCAGTTTGCGTGGAATCCCGCGTATGTCGGCCTGTATCCGTGTAACGGTGTCACTGAGACAGATAGCCAGCATGGGCTGGCGCGAGTTTTTCAAGACGTTGACGACGGCCTGGGCGGAGTCTTCCAAAAAGATGTTCTTGCCGTCGGTAAGCAGGTGGAAATCGGAGTTGGCAGAGACAGTTTCGACGAGGCGCTTGCCGAGTTCGCGTTGCAGAAATCGAATGACCTTGCGGACGCGCTGGAGGCTGAAGCCGCGGTGACGCAGTTCGCAGATGACGGCGATCTCCGCCAGGTCGTCGAGAGTGTAGAGGCGGCGGTGTCCTTCCCGTGCGGGCACCACGATGCGGCGCTCATCCCACCACTGTAGCTGTCGAGGCGTGATTCCTGTAAGCCCCACTACCTCGCCGGATGTGAACCGCTGGTCCACGGGCGCTACCCCTCAAGTCGCTGTCGGGACGGAAACATTTCCGTCCTGAAATGTTTGAAACATATTAAGCCAGCCTTGTTGCCTGTCAAGGTGAATAAACAGTTGCCGGTTGTCAGTTGTCAGTTGCCAGTTGCCGTTGCGAATTATCCAGGCAGGAAGGAAAACTTGGAACAGGAGCTAGAGGCCGCCGCCTACGAAGTGGACTATTTCGAGTTTGTCGTTGTCGGCGAGATTGGTTGCGGCCCAGTGGGCGCGTGGGACGATGTCGCAATTCAATTCCACGGCGACGCGATCCCCCTTAAGCGCCAAGGTTTCTACCAGTTCAGCCAGGGTCGAACCAGCGAACTGCTTCTCTTCGCCATTGATCACTAGTTTCATCTTTACCAGATTATCAGATTGGGAATGCACGCCCAAAAGCCTGTCTGCGTGATCAAGGAAGGGGGCAATTTCGTTGCGTCGGGGGAGGGAGAAAATTTGTTAAGACCTACCTTGGTGGATTGCGCTGGCATCCTACTTTGTGTCGGACGTTCGTCTGGCGCGAGGTGGCAGCCTCTCTCCTCCCTCTGATGCCCCCTCTGCTCCATCATCGACTTCGTTTTGCAAAGCCACTTGAGGTGGCCCATGGAATTCGGCAAACGACAAGGCTGGAATCTGTTCAACGCCAGAGGGGTGCCCTCGAAGTACCAACTGATACTGGACAATGCTTCTGAGTTGGTGGCTTTGCTGGGAGCGGACGGGTTCGTGCAGTACGTGAATCCGCACATTGAAAAGACGCTAGGGTACCGGGTGTCGGAGGTGATTGGGAGAAACATCTTCGAATTCGTCCATCCGGACGATGCCCCGCGCGCTGCGCAGGAATACTCGGTCACGATTCAGGCAGAAGGTGAACGGATTCCCAGCGTGCTTCGCCTGCGCGACTCGAACGGGGGTTGGGTTCCCTTTGAAGTGATCGCGAATAATCGCCTCAAACATCCGGGCCTACGTGCCGTCGTCTTGACGGCCCGCGACCTTCGATTTCAAAAGGAGATCACGAGCGCTATCCAGAACGCCAACCTGGACACGGAGAAATCTGCGGAAGAGCGGACGACGGAGATGGCGAAGATCAACGCCGAACTAAGGATAGAAAACCAGGCGCGACGCCAGGTCGAACGCCAATTGAAATACACCATCTCGCTCCTGAACGCTACGCTGGACTCGACGGCAGACGGCATCCTTGTGGTATCCAGCAACGGCAGGATCACGAGTTGCAACAAGCAGTTCATGGAAATGTGGCGATTGGAATGCGGCTCCGCGGTAACGAAAGATGACCGGGCGCTGCTGAATTTCGCGATGCAGCAGTTGCAGAGTCCGGATGATTTTCTGGAAAAGGTGCGCTCGCTGTATGCGGACCCGACGGCGACGAGCTTCGACGTTCTTCATTTCAAGGACGGTCGCATCCTGGAGCGCTACTCGCAGCCAGAGAGGATGGACGACAAGATCGTTGGGCGGGTATGGAGCTTCCGCGATGTGACCCACGCGCGCAACCTGGAGATGGAGCTACGCCAATCCCAGAAAATGGAGGCGCTGGGAAGACTGGCTGGGGGCATCGCGCACGACTTCAACAACCTGCTGATGCTGATCTCCGGATACGTGAACCAAATGCTGAGCGACCATTCCGAGGCGGAGAGGCGGGCCTTGGCCGAGCAGGCCCTTGCGAGCACGAAGCGGGCAGCATCGGTGACGAAACAACTGCTGGCCTTCAGCCGGAAATTGCCGGCGACGCCGAGCGCGACCGACCTGAACCTGATCGTGTTGAATATGGAAAACATGTTGCGGCGTCTATTGTCGGATCAGATAGAGCTACAGATCTCGTTGTCAGAGAGTCCGCAGCCGGTATTCGTAGATGTATCGCAGATCGAAGTGCTGCTGATCAACCTTGCGGTGAACGCACAGGATGCGATGCCGGACGGAGGACTGTTATCGATAGGGACGGCTCCGACGACTCCGTGGGTGAGTCCGCAGAAGGTGAAGGGGCATGGAGAAAATTTTGCAGTGCTGCAAGTGAGCGATACGGGGCACGGAATGCCGGAAGGTATACAGGCGCATATCTTCGAACCTTTTTTCACGACCAAGGAGGTGGGAAAAGGAACGGGACTGGGATTATCAACCGTGTTCGGGATCATCGAACGTGCGGGAGGCTCGATAGAGGTACAAAGCGCGCCGGGGGAAGGAAGCGCCTTCCGTATTTATCTGCCGAAGGTGGAAGCGGCAGCAGAAGAGTCGCCGAAAGTCTCGGCCGCGCTGCCCGGCGGCGGCAACGAAACCATTCTGCTGGCAGAGGACGAATCGGGTATAAGAACGATGACGCGAGCCTACTTGGAGAGCCTGGGGTACCACGTACTGGAAGCGGCCGACGGATCGGAGGCGATACGGCGTTCGCTGGAGTATCCGGGCGTGATCGACCTGGTGCTCACCGATATCCTGATGCCGGGCATTCGCGGAGACGTCGCCGTGGAGGAGATACGGCGGCACCGCCCCGCCATCCAATCGATCCTCATGTCAGGCTATGCCGACCAGGACGCGATCGATTACCTGAAGAACATCCTGAACAAGCCTTTTGAATTTCCCGAGTTGGGGCGGCGTCTGCGCACACTTCTGGACGCGCCATCGGCGGAACACGCGAGCAGCGAACCTGCCGCTTGAAGCAGGGTCTATGCAACACGTCGGGAAGATAATCCAGATTCCACTTCGCTCCTGAAAAAATCCAGAGCAGAAGAAAGCGAGCAGGTAAGCAAGGGCGCGCTTGTTTTTATTAGAAGGTTAGGTGGATGTGTCACTAAAAGAAAAACGCCATTCTCTTGAGAAGAATGGCGGGGTCGACGGGACTCGAACCCGCGGCCTCTGCCGTGACAGGGCAGCGTTCTAACCAACTGAACTACGACCCCGCTTTCGCGGACGGTGTAAAAACCAAGACACCGGTGATGCATCGGACAGACGTCACTCTGCCGATTTTCCACTTGAAGCTGAAAGCTTTTGGTGGGCAGTGCGGGACTCGAACCTGCGACCCCCTGCTTGTAAGGCAGGTGCTCTAACCAACTGAGCTAACCGCCCAAGAGCCCTCAGAATACCACACTGACAAGAGGCGGTATCGCGCGGAATCAACTGCAAACGAAGTATACGAGACCAGAGCGCATCTCGTCAACGACAGAGCGCGGCAGTAGATGGATGTGTCCGCGTTTTGGCGACGGAGCAGCGCGGAATGGAAGGGAAAGTAATTATCACAATGGTAACGATGGGTAAACAGAGTTCCTGTTTTTTACGGTTTCAGGCATCTTTTCACCTCTGTTTGGAAACCAACAAAGTGGCTGGTAACGTTCGAAGCTCTGTGCGCCCACGCCCACCCTCTCTCACAGGTGCCGCATGAAAGCCATCTTGTTTGTCGACGACCATGAAGTTCTAGCCCGGCTTAGCTGCGAGATTTTAGAAATGCAGGGATACCGCGCAGTTTGTGCCTATAACGCTTCGGACGCGCTGGAGAAATTCAGCAAAGAAAAGTTCGATATCCTGGTCACTGATTTCCGCATGGAAGGCATGAACGGCCTTGAACTGGCCAAACAGATCCATGCACGTGATCCGCAGGTGCCGGTCATCATCGTCACCGGATACGGTCCGGTGGACGGCGGACAGGATGTGAACGCCTGTCTGCAAAAAGAAGAGCTGTTCCCCGCCCTGCTGGAAAAGATCAAGCTGTACCTTGGCGACGAAGAAACAGTGCCTGAAGAAGCAAAGTCCGCCTAGTTTCCAGTTGTCCTCCTGAGAACGGAAGTGAGCTTTGGCTCGCTTCCGTTTTTTATTGCTGTATTATTTTCCGCAGTGACTCGCAAACTTATCGTGAACGCCGACGACCTTGGGCTGACCGAGGGAGTGAACCGCGCGGTGCGGGAATGCCGCGGGCGTGGAGTGCTGACCTCAGCCACACTGATGGCCAAGGTTCCCGCGTTTGCCGGCGGGGTCGCGACGGCGCAGGAACTGGAAGGCGACAAGGCGCAGCCGCCGTTCAGCGCGGGCTGCCATGTCATCCTCATCGACGGCGAACCACTCTCAGCAGCCGCACAGATTCCAAGCCTCGTCGAAAAAGACGGACACTTTCGCCGTAAGCTTTCGCAATTCGCTCAGGACGCGATGAGGGGAGCCATTCGCGCGGAGGACATTCAACGCGAGGCAGAGGCGCAGTTCCTTAAGTTGCAATCCGCCGGAATCTCTCTCTCGCATTTCGACACTCACAAGCATGCGCACATGTTCCCCGCGGTGTTGGCTGGCGTTTTGCCTGGGGCGAAAAATTGCGGAGTGCGGGCCATCCGAAATCCATTCGAGCAGCCTTTGGCGATTGCGGCTTCGATGGCGGTGCGTCCGGGGTTATGGTTCCGTTTTGCGCAGGTGCAGGTATTGCGACAATGGCGCGCGCAGTTCATCCGCAGCGTTCGCGGAGCGGGACTGGCGACGACCGATGGATGCCTGGGCGTGACCATTACCGGAGCGATGGATGAAACGCTTCTGGCTGCGACGTTGAAGGATATGCCGGAGGGTACATGGGAGCTCGTCTGTCATCCCGGCTACGACGATGCGGAACTGCAGAGGGCAGGCACTCGACTTCTGGCGTCGCGCGAAACAGAGATGCAACTGCTCACCTCTGTCCGCACGCGCGAACTGCTGGAGCGCGAAGGCATCGAGCTGATCAGTTTCCGGAATCTGTGATGAAAGAAGGTAATGAAAAGCCCACCGTGTGGTGGGCTTTCGTGTTTCGCGGAAACCTTCCTTTGCGGGAGAATCGTCCTACTTGATTCCTGCCCACTTTTCCAGGACAGAGAGAGTGGCCGCGTAATCCATATCGGCCAGTCCGTCGCGCGTTGCCTCTTCGTAGATCTCGTCCACTTTTTCCAGGCCGGGAAGTTTCACGCCTTCGGACTTCGCTGTTTCCATCATGATGTGCATGTCTTTATGCATGAGTCGCAGCGGGAAGTTGGGAGAGTAGTCGCGCTTCAAAACGAAGGGCGCTTTGTAATCGACGACGCCATTCTTCAACATGGAGGCGTTGATGAGTTCGATGAGCTTTTCCGGCGGGACACCGAGTTTGCGTGTAAGGGTAAGCGCCTCGGCAAAGCCTTCGTAGATGAGCGCGATCATGAGGTTCATGCCGATCTTGGCGGAGACGCCGAGTCCGGTCTCGCCGACGCGAATCATCTTCTTGCCCATGGCGGAGAAAAGCGGTTCGAGTTTTGCGATGGTGGCTTCGCTGCCGCCGACGATGAATGTCAGTTGCGCGGCTTCGGCGCCTACCTTGGAACCGGTGACGGGAGCGTCCACGAAATCCGCACCCTTGGCGCGAACGCGCTTCGCGAATTCCACGGTCGCTTCCGGAGAGATGGTGCTGGAGTCGGCGATGATCATGCCGGAGGCGATGACCGCATCGACGCCATCGGCGCCGAAGAGAACTTGCTCCACGGCTTTCGTGTCTGACACGCAAAGCCAAACCACCTCTGCTCCCTTGGCGGCCTCTGCGGGAGTTGACGCGGCGCGCGCGCCCACAACGGACTTACCCGGCGTGCGATTCCAAACTGTGACGTCGTTGCCTGCCTTAACGAGGTTGGCCGCCATCGGCCGCCCCATAATGCCTAATCCCAAGAATGCGATCTTCATCTCTGCCTCACGAATATCAAGAAGTCTAAAGGACCCTTCGATTAGAAATGAGGCGAGCGGAGGACGCAAGCTGAACCACTCTGAACTCTCCTGCATCGTGGCGCGCAAAACTCGCGTCTAACCACGTAGCTCAATGTTGAATATCACCCTACGTCGCAAGGCCCGGCAGTTCGGCACTCTTGTAAAGCACTCAGCGCTCACTCGACGCACCGGCGTCACGCGGAAGGCTGTGCCCGCGAAACCCGGACAGTTGGGAATCACCTTCATCGGACATTCAAGTTTCTTTCTGCAGATGGGCGGCAAGAATATTGTTGTCGATCCGAATTTTGCGCGCTGGCTATTCGTGCTGAAACGTCTTCGCCAGCCGGGATTGCGGATCGCAGACCTGCCAGCCATCGACGCCGTGCTGGTGACGCACGCACACTTCGACCATCTGCACCGTCCTTCGCTGAGGGCGATTGCGCGCGCAACGCGTAGCCGCACCGGACGCGCTCCGGTGATCATCTGTCCGCAGAATGTGCGCGACCTGGTCTTCGATCTGGGCTATGAAGAAGTTCTGGAACTCGGCTGGTGGCAGTCGCTGAAAGTAGGCGACGTGGAGATCACAGGCACTCCGGCGAATCACTGGGGCGCGCGCATCATTAAAGATATGCATCGCGGCTTTGGCGGATTCGTGCTGAGCGCGGGCAAGCACTCGCTCTATCACTCGGGCGACACAGCCTATTTCGACGGATTCAAGGAGATTGGAGAGCGACTGCACCCCGAGGTGGCGCTGCTGCCGATTGGCGCCTATGACCCGCCGTCGTTCCGCGCCGTACACACTAATCCGGAAGATGCTATACAGGCGTTCCGGGACTTGGGCGCGCGCTGGATGATTCCCATGCATTACGGCACCTTCAAGCTTTCCCACGAACCGGTGGACGAACCGGTGCAACGTCTGCGTACGGACGCTGCGCGACTGAACATCTCGGAAAACATTTGTGTGCTGGAAGAAGGCGTCACGAAGTTTTTTTGAAGCGGTAAAAGCGACAGAAACGAAACCCTACCAGGCTAAAAGAATTCTCAGGTCGCGCACATTATTCCCCGTGGGGCCCGTGACGATGGAGTCGCCTAGCGCGTCGAAGAGTGGGAAGGCGTCGAAGGATTTGAGGGCGCGATTGGGACTTAGCCCTAATTCCCTGGCGCGGTCGATTGTTGAGCCGTCGGCGATTGCGCCTGCCGCTTCGCTGTTACCGTCTATGCCGTCGGTACCGGCACTGAGGACGGCAATATTCTCTCCGGCAATCCTGGTCGCGCAATATAGCGCGAACTGCTGATTGCGTCCGCCAATACCTGCATCTCCCGTCACTGTCACGGTGACCTCTCCGGCGGAGATGAGGCAGACGCGCGACACGCCTTTGCGCAACTCGCGAATCTTATTCAACAGGTGGTCTGCGGCTTTCGCATAATCCCAATCGTCAGAGGAGTTATCCACTTCAATGGCAAAGCCCGAAAGTGCTGCGCGTTCGACGGCAGCCTTTTGCGCGGTTCCGCTGGACAGCAGGTTCCACCAGCGCGAACGTTCGAAGGTGAGATTGCCGGATTTGGGCGTTTCATCAAGCAGGTGATGCTCCCACAATTCGCGGACGCTTGCGGGAAATTGCTTGAGCAACTTATAGCGTTGCAGTATCTGGTTGCACTCCTGGATGGTGCTGGAGTCGGGCATGGTGGGGCCACTGGCCAAAGAATCCAGCGCGCCTTCCGGTACGTCAGAGACGAGGATAGATACCTGGTGCGCGGGCGATGCTGCGACCGCGAGGCGTCCGCCTTTTACGGCCGAGAGATGTTTGCGAATGGCGTTGATCTCCGCGATGGGCGCGCCGGAGAGCACGAGCGCCTGGTAAGTTGCGACCAGGTCTTGCAACGAAACGGACTCGTCGATGGGCCTTTCCACCAGCGATGAACCGCCGCCGGAGATCAGGTAGATGACGAGCGCGCGCGCTGACATCGCGCTCAGGCTGCGAAGGATCGCTTCGGCGGCCTTCACCGAATCCGCGTTGGGCGTGGGATGCCCGCCTTTGTAGTAGCGGAATCCGAAAACTTGCGAACCGGGCTCCGAGGGCCCGCAAACGATTCCCGCCACGCCGACGCCGGCGCCGAGTTTCGACATGAGCGCTTGCGTCATGGTGTGCGCTGCCTTGCCGATTGCGACGACGAAAATCCGGGAGAAGGAGCTGAGGTCGTAGAGGTCTTCTCCGACGCGAAGCACGCCACGTTCGTAGCTGATGTGACGGTCGAAGGCTTTTGCAATATTGGATTCAGCCAGGGCGTGAAGAAAAATCTCGCGCGCCGTCCGGCGAATCTCGCGCATGGCGAAATCTTCGACGAAGGCAGAGGTGCCGACGCTAGGCTCGCTGGGCATCGAAAACGATTATACGGGAAGCTGCGCCGGCGGCTGAATCACTTCCCTAATCCACTGTTGAATGGCCTCGCGCATCTCGTCCAGGTGTCCGGCAAAGAAATGGTCGGCGCCTTCGATAAGGACGAGACGCCTAGGCTCGGCGATGTCGATCATCAGCTTTTCCAGTATCTCCTTGGGAGCGTACTGGTCCATGTCGCCGCTGAGAAAGAGCTTGGGTCTAGAGCAGTCTGCGAGGTAATGGTAGCTGTAGATGCGACCTTCGGCGGCGACCGGAGTTCCAAGGGAGATGAGAGCTTCGACTTTTTTGTCGCGACAGGCGACGCGAAATCCGGTGGCGGCCCCAAATGAAAATCCCGTGAAGAGAACAGGAAGGTTGTACTCGCGCTCCAGCCAATCAAGCGCGGCGCGCACGTCATCCTGCTCGCCGTATCCGTTGTCGTGCTCACCCTGGCTGGTGCCCACGCCTCGAAAATTGAAGCGGAGCACGGGAAAGCCGAAGGAATTCAACGCTTTCATGGCATGGAAGACGACTTTGTTGTGCATGGTTCCGCCGCCCAAGGGGTGTGGGTGGGCGACCAGGGCTGCGTACCGGGGCGACGCGCTACCCACGTTCAACAGGGCTTCCAAGCGGCCGACGGGGCCTTCCAAGTCAATGGACTTGATGTGTGCGTGTTCGGTCATCCGCTTACAGTTATACCAGCGGCAGGGGGCACCAAAGGGGTGTGACCAGAATCACTGATTCTCGTGACACA
>JBBRZF010000056.1:0-18365 GCA_038236965.1 Terriglobales bacterium
AATGGTGATGCCTGGCGACAACGTACAGTTGATCGTGGAGTTGATCACGCCGGTGGCGATGGAAAAGGGCCTGCGCTTTGCAATCCGCGAAGGCGGACGCACCGTAGGCGCCGGTACCATCAGCGAGATTCTTAGTTAGTTTTCCTGATCTTGGGTGCCGCTCGCAAGCGCGGCACCCGCAAGTAGTCCAATTTGCGGCATAGTATGCCGCCAGCTCTTTGAGAGAAGAAAAATCGTGATTGGCAAAGAACGAATTCGGATCCGCCTGAAGGCTTACGACTATCGCGTTCTGGACCAGTCCACGGGCGAAATCGTGGAAACCGCACGCCGCACCGGTGCACAGATAGCGGGACCTATTCCGCTGCCGACGGTGAAGAACAAGTATTGCGTGCTCCGCTCGCCCCACGTGGACAAGAAATCTCGGGAACAGTTCGAGATCCGTACGCATAAACGCCTGTTGGACATACTTGATCCCACGCAACAGACGGTGGACGCGCTGATGAAGCTCGATCTTCCCGCTGGTGTGGATGTTGAGATCAAGGCCTACGGCAAGGAACACAAATAAGCTGGGCCGCCGCAAGGCCGGTCAAGCGTTAACACCTACAGTGCCCGTCAGCGGGCATGATGAGGGAGAAGACAGAGATCATGGTTAACGGAATCTTAGGAAAGAAAGTCGGAATGACGCAGCTGTTCGATGACAAGGGTGATGTTCGCCCTGTCACCGTGCTGCAAGCCGGCCCTTGCGTGATCACGCAGCTAAAGAGCGCCACCCGCGACGGATACTCCGCTGCCCAGGTCGGCCTCGTTGAATTCGTGAAGGAATCGCGACTGACCAAGCCGATGCTGGGACACTTTGCCAAGAGCAATGTTCCCCCGGTGAAGTTCATTCGCGAGTTCGCCCTTATCACCGCAGAAGGCGTACCGGCACTGGACGATTCGGATGGCGTGAAGGTCGGCGACAAGGTCCTGGTCAACCTGTTCGATGGCGACAGATTTGTCGACGTCGCGGGCACCAGCAAGGGCCGCGGTTTCGCCGGCGTCGTAAAGCGTCACAAGTTCGGAGGCGGCCCGGGTTCGCACGGACATATGTTCCAGGTGCAGGGCTCGATCGGCGCGTCCTCGTTCCCGTCGCGCGTTTTCAAAGGTATGCGCATGTCCGGTCACATGGGACATGCCACGGTCACGGTTCGCAACCTGCGCATCCTCGGAATCGATCCCGAAGAGAACCTGCTGGTTGTGGAAGGCGCCGTACCCGGCCCCAAGGGTGGATACGTGGTCATCACCAAGTCGAAGAAACCGCCGAGAGAACGTCGCGGATTCTCCGGATTGGGCTCCGCCGTCAACCCGTTGAAGGCTTCCAAACGCGCCGCAAAGGGCAAGTAAAGCTGGACGATATCTGGGTGGCCCGGTTTTCTGAACCGGGCCCGATGAAAAGGGCGGCAGTGGCCGCCTGATTGAAGAGAAGACACTATGGCAACCATTGATGTAATGAATCTGGCCGGCGAAGTAGTGGGCACGTTTGAACTTGCCGAAGAAGTATTCGGCGGCGTCAACGAGGACCTGCTCTGGGAAGCGGTAAAACACTATCGCGCCGCGAAGCGTCAGGGTACGCACGCGACCAAGAACAAGAAGCTGGTCTCGGGTGCTGGCAAAAAGCTTTGGAAGCAGAAGGGTACGGGCCGCGCTCGCGTTGGCTCCATCCGTTCTCCTCTCTGGCGCCACGGCGGTACGGTCCACGGACCGCAGCCGCGTTCGTACGACTACCAGTTCCCCAAGAAGAAGTTGCTGGGCGCACTGCGTTCGGCTCTCGCCGCCAAACTGGCCGATGGCAAGCTGACGGTGGTCGAGAACTTCGAACTGAAGGAAGTCAAGTCCAAGGCCATGCGCCTGGTTCTCACCGCCCTCAAGGTGGAAAAGACCGCGCTGTTGGTCGACGCTGGCAGCCAAATGAACGACAACCTGGAGTTGAGTGCCCGCAATCTGCGCGGCATCGAGATGCTCTACGGGCCGGAAGTTCACCCGTATCACCTGCTCCGTTACGATCGTGCGATTTTCAGCCGTCCTGCGCTGGAGAAATTGCAAGCTTCGCTGAAGGCGTCCGCGCCCAAGCGTAAGGCGGAGGTGGCGTAATGAAGTCCGCTTACCAGATCATCCGCCGTCCAGTCATCACCGAAAAGGGACTGGGCGTGAAGGAAACCGAATCCACGCTGGTCTTCGAAGTTGCCGCGCAAGCGACAAAGACCGAGATCAAGCAAGCGGTACAGTCCATGTTTAAAGTGAAAGTGGACGGAGTTCGTACCGCGACCTTCCAGGGCAAGGAACGCCGCCGCGGCAAGTTCGCCGGCTATCGTCCCGACTGGAAGAAGGCTTATGTGCGATTGAAAGAGGGCGAAAAAATGCCCGAGTACGCACAGAACCTCTAGACCGCTGTCAACCCGGTGGCCGGTTGCAAGACTGGCGAAACCGAAGTTGGGGCGTTACAAGCTGACAGCTAATGGCTGAAGGCTGAGAGCCGAAAAGAAGAGCACAATTATGGCGATCAAGACATACAGACCGATCACTCCGACGCTGCGTTTCAAAACGACGCTCGTCAATGACGATCTGACCACAAACCGCCCGCACAAGGCCCTGGTTGAGACCAAGCAGCGCACCGGCGGCCGTCGCAACAGCGGCGATATCACGATTTGGCATCGTGGCGGTGGTCACAAGCGCAAGCTGCGCCTCATCGATTTCAAGCGCGACAAGTCCGGTATCCCCGCGACCGTCGCTACCATCGAGTACGATCCCAATCGCTCGGCGCGCATCGCGCTGTTGAGCTATGCCGACGGCGAGAAGCGCTACATCATCTCGCCCGTGGGCTTGACGGTCGGAACCAAGCTGCTCAGCGGTCCGGAAGCCGACATTCTTGTCGGAAACGCCCTGCCGTTGCGCAATATCCCGGCCGGCACCATTGTCCACAACGTCGAGCTGAAGCCTGGCAAAGGCGCGCAAATGGCGCGTTCCGCCGGTGCCCAGGCGCAACTGGTCGCCAAGGAAGGCGATTACGCGCTCCTGAAGCTGCCTTCCGGTGAAACTCGCCGGGTGTTGGTGGATTGCATGGCCACGGTAGGTCAGGTGGGCAACCTCGATCACGAGAACATCACCCTGGGCAAGGCCGGACGCACGCGCTGGTTGGGCATTAAGCCGACCAACCGCGGTGTGGTTATGAACCCGGTCGATCATCCGCACGGCGGTGGTGAAGGCAAAACAAGCGGCGGCCGTCATCCGGTCACTCCTTGGGGCCAGCCGACTCGTGGCTACAAGACTCGTAACAACAAGCGGACGGACAAAATGATCGTCAACCGCAGGAAGAAATAAGGTAGGGGACGCATGGCACGTTCAACAAAGAAGGGTCCGTTCATCGATTCGCACCTCATGGTGAAGATTGAGGCAATGAACGCGCGCAACGAGAAGAAGGTGCTGCGCACCTGGTCGCGCCGTTCGACGATCACGCCCGAAATGCTTGGCCACACGTTGGCCGTCCACAACGGGAAGAAGTTCATCCCCGTGTATGTGACGGAAAACATGGTTGGCCACAAGCTCGGCGAATTCAGCTTCACCCGCACCTTCAAGGGGCACTCGGTGAAAGCTGCGGCTGAGACTTCGGCACGGCCGGCAAAATAGTCGTTGTGCGGCGTAACTGCCGCGCGGGCATCCTGGGCGAACGAGGCTTGGGAGCTGACAGAGATAGCGCAAGCTGACGAAAAGGAAACGGAAATGGAATTCACAGCTACAGCCAGGTACATGCGAGTCTCGCCCCAGAAGGCGCGCCTGGTGCTGGACCTGATCAAGGGACGCCGGGTTGAAGATGCGCTCAACACGCTCAACTTCACCAACAAGCGGGTCGCTCCCACGGTTGCCAAACTGCTGTTTTCGGCCATCGAGAATGCCAAGTATCTGAGCCAGGAAAAAGGCGAAGACATCGATGTTGACCGGCTCTACGTGAAGAACGCGATCGCCAATGAAGGCCCGCGTCTGAAACGTATCCGTCCGGCGCCGATGGGACGCGCGTTCCGCTACCAGCGCCGCATGACGCACATGGAGATCCACCTGGCCGAAAAGCCGGGCTTCCTGGGCACGGCTGCTGCTGGCGCTCCGGCGAAAGCCGGCGCAAAGCCGAAAAAGACGGTGGCCAAAAAGGCTGCGGTCAAGAAGGCTCCCGCAAAGAAGAAGACGGCGGCCAAAAAGTAGTTCCGCCGGCGACGGCCCTGGCCGTTGCGTGGTCCCGAGAAGGGTTAACAAGATTCGAGCGTCGGCAAAAGCTGGCGCGGAGAGAAGAGCAATATGGGACAGAAAGTCCATCCTTATGGATTCCGCCTCGGATACACCAAGCCTTGGCGTTCGCGCTGGTTCATGGAGCGCGGTTACGACAAGCTTTTGCTTGAGGACGTGAAGCTGAAGATCGAGCTCAAGGACAAACTGAAGTCGGCGGGCGTCAGCTCGATCGACATCGAGCGTCCCGGCAACAAGCTTCGCATCATCATCCGCACCGCGCGTCCGGGCATCATCATCGGTCGCAAAGGCACGGAGATCGACAAGCTGAAGATCGAGCTCCAGAAGCGCACGAACCGCGAGGTTTACATCGACATTCAGGAAGTTCACAAGCCTGAACTCGATGCGCAACTGGTCGCGGAAGCGATTTCGCTGCAGCTCGAAAAGCGTGTTGGCTTCCGTCGTGCGATGCGCAAGTCGGTGGATTCGGCTCTGCGTTTCGGTTGCAAGGGGATCAAGGTTCGCGTTAGCGGACGCCTCAACGGCAACGAGATCGCGCGCTCCGAATGGTACCTGCAAGGTCGTCTGCCGCTGCATACGCTAAGGGCCGACATCGATTACGGTTTTGCGGAAGCACACACCACTTACGGCATCATCGGTGTGAAAACGTGGGTCTACAAGGGCGAGATCCTGCCCGTGAAGAAACGCGAACCGCAAGCCGCAGCAGCGTTCTAAGACACGGTTACTCCCGGCCAGTTGCCAGTTCCCAGTTGGCGCAACTGAGCCCTTAATGGTGACCACCGCTTATCGGATCTTCGAAAGCGGCGAATCAGACAACTGGTGACTGGTAGCTAACTATGTTGATGCCCAAGAAAGTTAAGTACCGCAAGCAGCAGCGCGGCCGTATGGCGGGCAAAGCCTGGCGCGGCTCCGAGCTGTCTTTCGGTGATTTCGGCTTGAAGGTTCTGGAGCCGGGTTGGATCACTGATCGTCAGATCGAAGCGGCCCGCGTGGCCATGACCCGTTTCGTGAAGCGTGGCGGCAAGGTCTGGGTTCGCCTCTTCCCGGACAAGCCGGTCACCAAGAAGCCTGCCGAAACCCGTATGGGTAAAGGTAAGGGAGCGCCGGATCACTGGGTCGCCGTTGTTCGTCCCGGCAAGATCCTGTTCGAGATGGAAGGCGTTTCTTCGACGGATGCGCAGGAAGCAATGCGGCTCGCGTCCCACAAGCTTGGCTTGAACACCAAGTTCGTCCAGCGCCCGACGGTCCACTAAATTGATCCCGGGCGAATCATCGGCCCGAGAGTTGAGAAGAGTTAAATGAAATCGGAAAAGATCCGCAATTCGACCGAGCACGAACTCCAGACACAGGAGCGCGAGCTCAATGACCAGCTCTTCAAGCTGAAGTTCCAACTCAAAATGGGACAGACGGAAAGCTTGAATAAGATGCGCGGCCTGCGCAAAGACATCGCTCGCGTGAAGACCATCCAACGCGAAAAAGAACTGGCCGCCAAGACCGGAACGGAGAAAAAATAACCATGCCCGAAACGACTGTACAAGAGAAGGGCTCCGGCCGTAAGACACTGATCGGGAAAGTTGTTTCCACCAAGATGGCAAAGACCATCGTGGTCCAGGTGGAGCGCCAGAAGGCGCACCCTCTGTATCGCCGCGTGGTCTCCCGTTCCAAGAAGTTTTACGCGCACGATGAGAAGGATGTGGCGAACGTCGGCGATTTCGTAAAAATCGAAGAGACCCGCCCCTTGTCGAAGATGAAGCGTTGGCGCCTGATGGAAGTGGTGAAGAAGGCGAAACTCGTCCTCGAAACCAAGGCCGTCAAGCAGGAACAAGCCAGCTAACCAGGTTGGCACGGCGGCGCTCAAGAGCGTCCGCTGAGCACGAGGCCGGAGCGCGGGCGCGAGTCCGCAGCCAGCTTTCGGCAGGGAGATTCAGATTATGGCAGTCATGATGAGATCGATCCTCGAGGTGGCCGACAACAGCGGCGCACGCAAGCTGCAGATGATCCTGCCGCTCGGCGGCTCCACTGGTTTGAGCGCCAGCATCGGCGACGTCGTTACCGCAGCCGTCAAAGAAGCCTCGCCCGATGGCACCGCCAAAAAGGGCACGGTCGTGAAATGCGTCATCGTGCGTACCCGCAAGGAAACGCGTCGTAAAGACGGCACCTACATCCGCTTCGATTCGAATGCGGCCGTGCTGATCAACGATGCCAACGAACCGGTCGGCACCCGCGTCTTCGGACCGGTCGCCCGCGAACTGCGTGAGAAGCGTTTCTTGAAGATCGTTTCGCTCGCTCCAGAAGTGCTGTAGAGCGGCGCAGGAAGAAGGAATAAAGAGAGATGAATACAGTCGATATCCGCCGCAACGATAACGTGAAGGTCATCACCGGCCGCGACAAGGGCAAGGAAGGCCGCGTTCTGCGCGTGTTCCCCGAAAACGGCAAGGTCCTGGTCGAGCACGTTTCCATGGTCAAGAAGAACGTGAAACCCAACCCGCAAAAGCAGATCAAGGGCGGCATTGCCGAGCAGGAGAGTGCAATCTCCATCTCCAACGTGATGCTCATGTGCGGTAGCTGCGGTCCGGTCCGCGTTGGACACAAGCGCGAAGGCGATAAGAATGTCCGCGTCTGTAAAAAGTGCGGCAACGCCCTCATGTCCAAGAAGTAATTTCGGGAATCTCTGATTCCCAATTGACGACCCCACGAACCCGTTAACCGGAAACCGTGGGAGAAGGTGAAGCAAACTGCAAATGGCTGACAAAAAAGAACCGAAACAGGCAAAAGAAGGAAAAGAGCCGAAGAAAGCAAAGGCACCCAAGGGCGAAGCCGTAGAAGCGGCCCCGGCGGGAAAGCCTGCTCGTCCCAAAGCCAATAACACGGCCTCGGCCCGCTTGCGTGAGCGTTACAACAAGGAACTGCTCCCGGCGGTAATGAAGGAATTGAACATCGAGAACCTCATGGCTGCTCCAAAACTGGAGAAGATCATCATTAACATGGGTGTTGGCGAAGCGACCCAGAATTCCAAGGTCATGGACCCGGCGGTTGCCGAGTTGACGCAGATCACCGGCCAGAAGCCCATCGTCACCAAGGCGAAGAAATCCATCGCCCAGTTCAAGGTGCGCGAAGGTCAGGCTATCGGCGCCATGGTCACCCTGCGCGGCGACCGCATGTATGAATTCTTCGACCGCCTGGTGAACATCGCTCTGCCCCGCGTTCGCGATTTCCGCGGCGTCTCCACCAAGTCGTTCGATGGACGTGGCAACTTCACGCTCGGCCTTCACGATCAGTTGATCTTCCCGGAGATCGATTACTCGAAGGTGGATAAGCAGAAGGGCATGAACGTCACCATTGTGACCAATGCCAAGACGGACGATCACGCGCGCGTGCTGTTGAAGCACATGGGTATGCCGTTCCGCACAGCGTAAGGCCAAGGGCCGGAAGGCCCGCGGTAAGAGCAGATTCCAAGTTTTGACGCGTCCGTTAGACGCGTGAGTGAAAAGGAAACATGGCCAAAACATCGTCAATAGCCAAGTCGAACAAGAAGCCGAAGTTCTCTACGCAGCAGAAAAGCCGCTGCAAAATCTGCGGACGTCCCCGCGCGTACCTGCGCAAGTTCGGGCTCTGCCGTTTGTGCTTCCGCAGCCTCGCGTTGCGGGGCGAGATCCCCGGCGTCTGCAAATCGTCCTGGTAAGAGTAGGATCCGCCTTTATCGGGCGGAGGTAAGACTGGTAACGACGGCCTTTGGGCCGGTCAGCCAAGTGAGCTGACGCTAGTACGTCACCGCAGGTTCTTTCAAGGTGAGGCCCGGAAGGGCTGATCCGATCGCGCTCCTCCAGTCATGGCGCGAGAAAGCAAACGGGCGACGATATCAGGAGAAACACAAAATGAGTTTGACCGATCCGGTCGCAGACTTCCTAACTCGGATTCGCAATGCCATCAACGCGCGTCACCAGAAGGTAGACGCTCCTGCTTCCAAGCTGAAGATGGAGATTGCCCGCATCCTGAAAGAGGAAGGCTATATCTCGAACTTCAAGTCCACGGAAGAAGAAGGCAAGAAGATCATCCGCGTGTACCTGAAGTACAGCAACGACAACCAGGCCGCCATTTCTAACGTGAAGCGTGTATCGCGTCCGGGCTGCCGAGTGTATGTCGGCCACGGAGAGATTCCCCGCATTCTGGGTGGACTCGGCATCAACATCCTCACCACACCTAAGGGTGTGATGACGGGCCGCCAGGCGCGCAAAGAAGGCGTCGGCGGCGAAGTCCTTTGCGAGATCTACTAACGGCTAACCGCGGCGACGGGCTTCACCGCCCGCGCCGGTAAAGCAGACGAGCCGATTCGCTTCAAGGAGCAACGGCCGGAAGCCCACGACAGCCAGACGCTGTCGCGGCGGAGAGAAGAGACAATGTCAAGAATTGGTAAGAAACCGATCCCGCTTCCCAAAGGCGTCGCGTTCACCGTCGAAGGTCAGACCGTCACCGTGAAGGGCCCCAAGGGTACCGTTACCAACCATCTGCCGGCCGGCGTCGCGCTGGAACAGCAGGATGGCAACCTCGTGATCACTCGCGAAAACGATTCCAAGGCCGCCGTCCACGGACTGGTTCGCGCCCTGGTCGCCAACGCCGTGCAGGGTGTTACCACCGGTTGGACACGCGAGCTTGAGATCGTCGGTATCGGCTATCGTGCGGAACTCAAAGGCAAAGGCATTGTGGTGTTCACGCTTGGTTTTTCGCACCCCATCGAGTATCCCTTGCCCAGCGGAGTCGAGGTCACCATCGATCCCAAGCTGACGCGTTTGTCGCTGACCGGTATCGATCGCCAGAAGCTTGGCCAGGTCGCCGCCGAAATGCGTTCGTTGCGTCCGCCCGACCCTTACAAGAACAAGGGCGTGCGTTACTTCGGCGAGCGCTTGAAGAAGAAGGTCGGCAAGACTGGCGCGAAGTAGTTCGCATTTAGCGGCTTAAAGGAATTTAACTGGGTGGCTCGGACGGGTTCAACGTCCCCACCTACCGGGTTCAGAACCCCCGGAGAAATGAACGAACATGATCACCAAGAACTCGAAGAATCAGACGCGCCAAGCGGTTCACAGCCGTATCCGCAAAAAGTTGAGCGGGACGGAAGTTCGTCCTCGCCTGAACGTGTATCGCTCGGTGAACCACATCTACGCCCAGGTCATCGACGACCTCAAGGGTGCGACCGTGGTTGCGGCAAGCTCGTTGGAAACCGGCAAGGAAAAAGAAAGCAAGAAGCACATCACCGGTGGCAACGTCGCTTCCGCCAAGCAGGTCGGCAAATTGATCGCCGAGCGCGCCAAGGAGAAGGGCATCGTCAAGGTCGTATTCGACCGCGGCGGCTACCTGTATCACGGACGCGTCAAGGCGCTCGCCGATGCTGCTCGCGAAGCGGGACTGCAGTTCTAATTCGCGGGTAAGAAAGTTTTCGCATACGGTGTCGGCAGAATGGTATCGACACCAGGAGAATCGACGGTAATGGCAATCGTGAAAAAGAAACTCGACGCCGGTCAGTACAACTTGAAAGATCAGGTTGTGAACATCAACCGCGTCACGAAAGTCGTCAAGGGCGGCAAGAACATGTCGTTCGCGGCGTTGGTCGTGGTCGGCGACCCGGCAACGGGAGTCGTCGGATACGGTTCCGGCAAGGCGAAGGAAGTTCCGCAGGCGATCCGCAAGGGCATCGAAGCGGCCAAAAAGAACTTGATGAAAGTGAACCTGACCCAGACCAGCATTCCCCACATCGTCCTCGGCCGTTACGGCTCCGGCATGGTGCTGTTGAAGCCGGCTCCGGAAGGTACTGGCGTCATTGCCGGCGGCGCCGTTCGCGCCGTCATGACTTCGGTCGGTATCCAGAATGTGCTGACCAAGTCCATCGGCACAACCAACCCGCACAACGTGATCAAAGCGACGTTCGATGCGTTGAAGAAACTCCGCGACCGCAACGAAGTTGCAGCGGCACGCGGCAAGTCTGTTGAGGAGCTCGGGTAATGCCACGCAAACGTACCAAGATTGATAAAGTGCAGGCGCCTGCCGGGACCATGATGAAGTTGAAGTGGGTTCGCTCGGCGATTTGCACCCCGATAACGCATAAGAAGGTCATCAAGGGCCTGGGATTCACCCGGCTCTACCAGGTGATCGAGCGCGAAGACACGCTCTCGATCCGCGGCATGGTAGCCAAAGTGCCTCACCTGGTCACGATCCTCGATCCTGCGTCGAAGTAAATAAGCGAGTCGGCCCGTTCCCGGCCGGCATTAGCACCCGCAGTATCTGCGGGAGCCACACGGTCATCCGCTGTGGCAAGGAATGACTCAATGAATCTTTCTACCGTTCGTGCACCTCGCAAGGCCTCAGAGAAGAAGAAGCGTGTAGGTCGCGGCATGGGCTCCGGCCTCGGCAAGACCTCCGGTCGCGGCCATGACGGCCAGCGCTCGCGCTCCGGTTCGCGCATGATGCGCGGTTTCGAAGGCGGCCAGATGCCCTTGCATCGCCGTATGCCGAAGCGCGGCTTTGTCAATATCTTCAAAAAGGAATACACCATCGTCAACCTCAACCGCCTCGCCGAACTGGGCGAGACCGAGATCACGCCGGAAGTGTTACGTAATGCTGGCGTTATGAAGGGTAAGGGCGGTATGGTGAAGATTCTCGGCGTGGGCGAACTGACCACGGCCATCACGGTACATGCGCACAAGTTCTCCGATACGGCGAAACAGAAGATCGAAGCTGCCGGCGGCAAGGCCGAAGTGATCGCCTAAATACCTGCAAACGCCTCGGCGTTCGCGGGCATAGCAAAAGGACGCTGACCAAAGGTCGCGCCCAGCGCCGGTTCTGAAGGACCGGCCAAGACAGAGGCCCTATGTTCGAAAAACTCGCGAACATCTTCCGCATCCCGGATCTGCGCAAGCGAATCCTGTTCACGCTCGGCATGCTGGCGGTGTATCGCCTTGGCGGCCACATCCCCACGCCCGGCATCAACTCCGATCTCCTTCAGCAGTTCTTCGAACAGAACCGGGGCTCGTTCCTCGGCTTCGTCGATCTGTTCAGCGGCGGACAACTTCGCCGTCTTACCATCTTCGCGCTCGGCATCATGCCGTACATCACCGCGTCGATCATCTTGCAGTTGCTGACCGTGGTCTATGAGCCGCTCGCCCGCCTCCAGAAGGAAGGCGAACTCGGCCGTAAGAAGATCACCCAGTGGACGCGCTACCTGACCGTCCTCCTCAGCGCCCTGCAGTCGTTCGGCATCGCGATGACTCTGGAACGCCAGACCATGGGCGGCGGCACCGCGTTCGTCACCAATCCCGGCGTCGGCTTCATCTTGATGACCATGCTCACGCTGACCACCGGCTCGGCCTTCATCATGTGGCTCGGCGAACAGATCACCGAACGCGGTATCGGCAACGGTATGTCGCTGCTGATCTTCGCCGGAATCGTCGTCGGCCTGCCGCGCGCCGTATTCGATCTCGCGGAAAAGATCCGAACCAACGCCTGGGGTGGCTTTACTCTGCCCGCCATGATCATCCTTATCGGTGTCATGCTGGCGGTAGTAGCCTTCATCGTTTACGTGGAACGAAGCGAACGCCGCATCCCCGTGCAATATGCCAAGCGCGTCGTCGGTCGCAAGGTGATGGGCGGTCAGTCAACCCATCTGCCTCTTCGAGTCAACTCCGGCGGCGTTATGCCGGTCATTTTCGCCAGCTCCGTCCTTACCCTGCCCCAGACATTGGGCGCATTCCTTAAAGGTAAGAACGCGAATGTCGATAAGTTGCTTGAGTCCCTGAACTGGGGCGAGCCGCTTTATACGTTGCTGTACTGTGTCGGCATCGTCTTCTTCGCGTACTTCTACGTGTCCATCGTCTTCAACCCGACCGAGGTTGCCGACAACATGCGTAAGTACGGAGGCTTTATTCCTGGCATCCGCCCGGGCAGACGTACCAGCGACCACATCAACGAGATCCTTACCAGGATCACGCTAGTAGGCGCCGCGTACCTCATCATAATTTCGATGATTCCCGAATGGATGATCGCTGGAATCCGTCTCAACCACTTGCCCGGATTCCTGGGCGGATGGTTCGAACATCTTCCGACATGGGTCACAAACGGTCTCGGCGTAAACTTCTACTTTGGCGGAACTTCGCTGCTGATCGTGGTTGGTGTAGCCATGGACACGGTCAATCAAGTAGAGTCGCAGTTGATCATGCGCCACTACGAAGGCTTTACGCCTCGTAGCGGAAGGATCCGCGGCCGGAGAACTTGGTAATTCCGGTCTCGATGCGGCCAGCAAGCGGCGCCGCATGCAAGGGGTCTCATAGGGTTCTAGCAGCAAATGCTTAGCTCCCGGAGGCAATGCATGGAAGCTCCAGCCACATATGTGGCCGACGCATCTAGGAACGAAAAGACTGTGGGTCTGGTGATTTTGTTTGGCCCGCCAGGAGCGGGCAAAGGAACACAGGCCAAGCGGTTAGCAGAGATTTACGCTATTCCGCAGATTTCGACCGGCGATATCCTTCGCGAGAACGTTGCGCGGGGGACCGAGCTGGGGAAAAAGGCCAAAAGCATCATGGAGCACGGCGACCTGGTCCCTGATCAGCTCGTCTGCGATATGGTCAGCGAGCGGCTTAAGAGTGCGGATTGCAATCGGGGATGTATCCTCGATGGCTTCCCACGAACCGTCACCCAGGCCGAAAGGCTCGACATATGGATTGACGGGAAGTTCTTTGACAATGAGCGGGCACGTACGTTGCCGCCGATTGTGATACAGGTAAAAGTCGAGTATAATTCTTTATTGCAACGGCTTACCGGACGTCGTACTTGTCCCACCTGCGGACGGATCTACAACGTTCATTTTCAGCCTCCGACGATCGCTGGCATCTGTGATGGCGACCGGTCTAAGCTCGAAATGCGTCCTGACGATGCAGAGGATGTCATTGCCGAGCGACTGAAAGCCTACGACAACCAGACGCTTCCGTTGGCGGATTACTACCGCAAAAGCGGTCGGCTGCTTGAAATCGATGGCGATCAACCGGTGGATCAGGTGACTGCGGCAATGCTGAAAGCGATAGAGAATGGCCATAGTTTGTAAATCCCCTGGGGAAATAGAGAAAATGCGCCGAAGTGGGCGCATCGTTCGCCAGGTACTCGAATCGGTCCGGGCAATGGTTGCTCCGGGACTGAGCACAATGGATCTGGAACGAGCTGCGGAAAAGAAGATTCGCGAGCTCGGCGCCAAGCCGGCATTCAAGGGCTATTACGATTACCCTTGCGTGCTTTGCACCTCGATCAATCAGGAAGTGGTGCATGGCATCCCTTCCGAGAAACGGGTGCTGGCCGTCGGAGATATCGTCTCCATCGACTGCGGTGTGGTGCTGGACGGCTACTACGGCGATTCAGCTATCACGGTTCCTGTCGGCGAAGAACTTTCGCCGGAGCTGAAAAAGCTCGTCGAGGTGACGGAGAAGTCGCTCTACAAGGGAATCGAGGCTGCCCGCCTCGGGAACACCATAGGCGACATCGGCGCAGCGGTGCAGCAATACGTGGAAGCGAACGGTTTCAGCGTAGTGCGCGAGTTTGTTGGACATGGGATTGGAACACGTTTGCACGAAGATCCCCAGGTTCCGAATTACGGCGTAGCCGGACAAGGGACTAAACTTCGGGAAGGCTTGGTCCTTGCGATCGAACCAATGGTGAATGCCGGCGGTTCGGGCGTAAGGGTGTTAGAGGATAAATGGACGGCCGTCACCGAAGACGGGCGTCCCAGTGCGCATTTTGAGCACTGTGTGGCGGTGACCAAGGACGGCCCGGTCATATTAACGGAATAGATACAAGCGGCTCGTGAGAGCCGGGAAAATGGAAGCTGAACATCAGCTGACAATTGGGGTTGAATGAGTAAGGAAGACGCGATTGAAGTAATGGCAGTGGTGATTGAGCCTCTGCCCAATGCGATGTTCAAGGTCGAGCTGGAAAACAAGCACCGAGTTCTGGCGCACGTGTCCGGCAAAATGCGCAAGAACTTCATTCGTATCCTTCCGGGCGACAGGGTTGCCGTCGAGCTCTCGCCTTACGATCTCACCCGGGGTCGTATCGTTTATCGATATAAATAGAGTTTCACCTGCAGTTCTTGGCAAGCTGAGAACTGACTACTGAGAACTGAGAATTGTTATGAAGGTACGGGCTTCGGTTAAGAAAATTTGTGACAAGTGCAAGGTCATCCGCCGCCACGGTGTGGTACGAGTGATTTGCGAGAATTCCAAGCACAAGCAGCGCCAGGGATAAGCTGCCCCATCGTGACGCAGTTGTACGTTCCGGTAACGGAACGGGCATCGCAGAGCAAGGGAACCCCGAGGAGTAGGACTACATGGCACGTATTGCAGGTGTCGATCTGCCGCGCAACAAGCAGGCACGGATCGCGCTGACTTACATCTACGGTATCGGACAGCCGCGCGCGTTGAAGATCCTCGCGTCGGCCAATGTCGAAGCGATCAAAAAGATCCAGGACCTCGACGAAGACGAAGTCAATCGTATTCGCCAGGTCATCGAAGCGGAAACAACCGTCGAAGGCGATCTCCGCAAAGACATTTCGATGCACATCAAGCGGTTGATCGAAATCGGATCGTATCGCGGAAATCGTCATCGTCGCAGCTTGCCTGTCCGCGGACAGCGCACGCACACCAATGCTCGTACCCGTAAGGGTCCGCGCAAGGGCACGGTGGCTAACAAGAAAAAGGCGACCGCGAAATAATCCGTTGCCCGTGCTCGCACGGGCGACGTTAGCGTTTGCCCCAACAACGGCACGAAGAATCCGACTGAAACGCGGAATATCAAGTTATGGCTAAAGCAGCAGCAGGCGCCGCCGGCGCCGATAAAAAAGGCAAGACCAAGAAGTTCAAGAAGAAGGAACGCAAACATATTCCCCACGGTGTGGTGAATGTGGCCGCCTCCTTCAATAACACGCTGGTTACGATCTCGGACCCGAACGGCAACGTCGTTTCGTGGAAGAGCTCGGGCTCGCTCGGCTTCCGTGGTTCGCGTAAGGGAACCCCGTTTGCCGCGCAGCAGGCCGCACAGAACGCCGCCAATCTGGCGCGCGATCACGGTATGCGCAGTTGCGAAGTTCGCGTCTCTGGTCCCGGTTCGGGCCGTGAGTCCGCGATCCGCGCACTCGCAGCCGCAGGCCTCGAAGTGCGTTCCATCAAGGACACCACGCCCATTCCTCATAACGGCTGCCGTCCTCCAAAGAAACGCCGCGTGTGAATTGGATTTGTGATCTGGCAATTTGTAATTTGTAATTTGAAACCTGGAACACCGGCTTTCAAATTACCAAATTACCAATTACCCAATTACAGATTATCCGAGCGGGATGAAAGGGACGCCAACTCCCCGTAAACCGCTCTCAGCCCCGGCGAACGATCGTCGGGCCGAGAACAGTAGTTCAGTTCAAGGAGATAAGTTTTGGCACGTTATAGAGACGCAGTATGCCGTCTTTGCCGCCGTGATGGAATGAAGCTTTTCCTCAAGGGGCAAAAATGTTTTACCGATAAGTGCCCCATCGAAAAGCGCAACTTCGCGCCCGGCCAGCATGGAAAAGACCGCAAGGCCAAGATTGTCGGCTACGGTCTGCAGCTTCGCGAAAAGCAGAAGGCGAAGCGCATCTACTTCACCCTCGAAGGTCAGTTCCGCAACTACTTCGAAAAGGCAGCCAAGGGCAAGGGCGTTACCGGCGAATTGCTGCTCCAGCAGTTGGAGCGCCGCCTGGACAACGTCGTTTACCGCATGGGCTTTGCCGTTGCTCGCCGTCAGTCGCGCCAATTGGTGCGTCACGGCCACATCGCTGTCAACGGACGCAAGGTGAACATTCCTTCGTTCCAGATCAGCATCGGTGACGAGATCAGCGTACGCGAAAATAGCAAAAAGCTCATCATCATCGAGATGGCCAAGGACTTCAGCAGCCATCAGCCTTCACCCGGCTGGCTTCAGGTGGACCGCGATGGCCTAACCGCCCGCGTGCTTGCCTTGCCGAAACGCGAAGACTTCAATCTGCCCGTCAACGAGCAGTTGATCGTCGAACTTTACAGCAAGTAATCCGCGCGGGCCTTCGGGCCCGTGGCGGTCGTTCGTGCGCATGGTGCGCCGGATGCAAAGAGAAACTGTGTGGCACAAGTCTTGGCGACCTGCCACGCACCTTACTTTCGCCCAGATCAGTTGGGCAGGTCTTTGTGCCTGCCGGCCACATGGACGGACAAAGGGAGAAAACGAATGCTCTGGAAGGGATTTCAAAAGCCGAAGCGCCTTGCTTTCGACAGCGAATCGCTGACCGATAAGTACGGCCATTTCTGGGCACAGCCGTTCGAGCGCGGTTTTGGTACCACCATTGGTAACGCGCTCCGCCGTGTGCTCCTTTCCTCGATTGAAGGCGCCGCTGTCACCGCCGTCAAGATCGAAGGCGTACTCCACGAGTTCCAGTCCATCACCGGGGTCGTGGAAGACGCAACCGACATCATCCTCAACCTCAAGCAGGTCCCGTTCAAGTTGAACGGCGACGCGCCCAAGGCGATCTATCTTCGCGCCGACCAGCCCGGTGTCATCACCTCCGGAATGATCGAAGCGGACGGCGACGTCGAAGTCCTCGACAAGGACGTTTACATCGCGACCGTCAGCGAAGGCGGAAAGCTCGACATGGAAATGCGCCTCAAAAAGGGACGCGGCTACGTGTCGGCTGACAAGAATTTCGATGAAGATCTCGGACTCGGCTTCATTCCCATCGACTCCGTTCACTCGCCGGTTCGCAAGGTGAACTACGCCGTGGAAGCAGCCCGTCTTGGACAGATCACCGACTACGACAAGCTCTCGCTCGAAGTGTGGACGAATGGCTCCGTGGTGCCGGCCGACGCGATCGGCCTCGCCGCCAAACTGCTCAAAGACCACATGAACATCTTCATCAACTTTGAAGAGGAAGTCGAAGCGACTGCCAGTTCCGACGATCGCAAGGTCGAGATCAAGAACGAGAACCTCAATCGCTCGGTGGAAGAGCTCGAACTTTCGGTCCGCAGCTACAACTGCCTGAAAAACGCCAATATCCAGACCATCGGAGAACTGGTGCAGAAGACCGAAGCAGAGATGCTTAAGACCAAGAATTTCGGCCGCAAGTCGCTCAACGAGATCAAGGAGATCCTTTCCTCGATGGGTTTGGGACTCGGCATGAAGATCGACGAGCAGGGTAATGCCATTCCGGGTTCGGGCACGTCTTCGATGAGTGCTGCATCCATGCCCATGAACACTGGCGAAGGTAATTCCTCTTTTTAAGTTTAAAGAATTCAGCCTGCTGAGCAGGCGATATTAAGGAACTGAGTCATGCGTCATCGTGTAGCAGGTTGGAAGTTGGGTCGTAACACGGAGCACCGTCGCGCGCTACTGCGCAACCTGGTGACTTCGCTCATTCTCGAAGAGCGTATCGAGACTACCGTCACCAAGGCCAAGGCCATGAAGTCCCACGCCGAGAAGATGATCACCCTTGGCAAAAAGGGCGACGTAGCTGCTCGCCGTCAGGCTGCTGCATTCCTGATGACGCGCGAAGCCGTAGATAAGTTGTGGGACGTGGCGGCTCGCTTCGGCGATCGCCAGGGCGGATACACCCGCATAACCCTCACCGGATTCCGCAAGGGAGACGGCGGCGCGAAAGCGTTCATCGAATTGCTCGGTAGCGAAAAGGTCATCGACGAGAAACGCGAAAAACGCGCAGAAGTCCGCGCCAAGCGTGCCGAAGAGACCCGCCAGGCCATGGAGCACGCACAAGCCGAAGCCGGTACTCCGGCCGAAGGCAGCGAAGAGAAGTAGTTTTTACTTCTGCTCCGCGGCAAAATACTCGCAAACCCTTAAGCGCATCGGCGTTGCCGATGCGCTTTTTCTTCGCTTTCAAAACTTGAATCAAAACCGTGAACCACAAAGGACACGAAGGTCCACAAAGGTACACGAAGGGTATGCGTCAGAGCAATCACACGGTTGCCGGTTACGATGCTGTCTGATTGTGTTTTACTGCGTGGGCTGCAGGTGTGAGTTCGGCCAGGTGTTGGATGGAAACATCGCTGAGTCCTGGA
>JBBRZF010000057.1:0-18264 GCA_038236965.1 Terriglobales bacterium
CGGGGGAGCGTCCTTCGCACGCGTAAACAATCTGCCTAGCAACAAAGAAAGGCGGCCACGAGCCGCCTTTCTCATTGCAGTACAAGGCGACCCCGAGGGATCGCCTTGTTTATGTATCGAGGGATCAATGCATGACTGGCGGTTTTGCCGCCGGACAAGTCTGCAATCTCAACAGCAGATCGGGAACTATCGCACCTTCGCAGGTGAGATATTCCCTTCCTTCTTCTGTTTTGGCGACCGCCAACTCGTGCTCAACGCCGTGCTCGTCTCTAACGAAAAACGACCAGCGTGCGTGCTCGATTCCGGCAATCGCTTCCTGCTGCGAAACGAACCACCAAGCTCCGTCCGACGCTTTGCCCCAATCGCTTCTACATAAGCATTCCGTCCCGTGCCATTAGCTGGCACGATGCAGGACCCTTGCAGCTTATATGGCATACCACCGCTCCCTTGGGGAGGAGACCGTCGCAGCCGATGCTACTCCGGCGCTATTTGTTTGCAAGTGAATTTTCTTAACTAAGGCAAAAAAGCCGCATGGAATGCGGGTTTCTAGAGCATGGGCGCGGCAAAACTAAGCGGTGATACGAATCAGCGGTTTCGCCTGCGGAACGACTTCGCCGATCACTGCGGCATCGACAAGGGCCGCGCGCATCTCGGCGACGAGGGCGTCCGCATCTTTTGCGGCGACGGAAATCAGCAGTCCGCCAGCGGTCTGCGGGTCGAATAAAAGCGAGCATATTTCTTCCGAAGCGCCGCTGTCATAGGCGACCACGCACTCCGCGAATTCGCGATTCGCTTTCAATCCGCCGGGGATGAACCCGGCCTGCACGCACTCCAGTGCGCCCGTCAGAAGCGGCACCTTGCCGGAGAAAATCGCCAGGCTCACGTCGCTGGCCAGCGCCATCTCTCGCGCATGGCCGATCATGCCGAATCCGGTGACGTCGGTCATGCCGTGTGCGTCGTACTTCAGCGCGATCTCGGCCGCCTGCTTGTTCAAGGTCGTCATGGAATCGGTCGCGGCGGCGATCCAATCTTCATGCGCCTTGTCCTGCTTGATGGCCGTCGAAATCACGCCCGTGCCGAGGGCCTTTGTAAACACCAGGCGGTCGCCTGCACGCGCTCCGGCGTTGGTCATGACGCGACGCGGATCGACGGAACCTGTCACCGCGTATCCGAACTTGATCTCGGGATCACGAATGGAATGTCCGCCGATGATGGTGCATCCCGCCTCCATCATCTTGCTCAACCCACCGTCAAGAATCTGCTGCAGGATATCGACGTCGCCTTTGTCGGGAAAACAGACCATGGCCAAGGCCGACATGGGGCGCCCGCCCATGGCGTAGACATCGCTAAGGGCATTGACGGCCGCAATCTGTCCGAAGGTGTAAGGGTCGTCCACGATGGGCGTGAAGAAATCGACGGTCTGGACGAGCGCCAGCTCAGGCGTGAGTTGATACACACCGGCGTCATCGGCTTTGTCGAAGCCGACGAGCACATTCGCGTCTTGTTGCCGGGCTAATTTCCCAAGCACCGCGTCCAGCACCGCCGGACTAAGCTTGCTCGCTCAACCGGCGGCCTTGACCGTTTCGGTCAGGCGGACCTTCTTCGATTCCATGTGGGTATTGTAAATGGCAGGCTGCGTCGTACATACAAATGTGTATTGACGGAAGTCGCTTGGGGGGAGATAGGCTTTCCAATAGGGAGCCTCTGTGCGATTCGAATGGGACGAAGCAAAGAGCCGACTGAACCGCAAGAAGCGCGGCATCTCCTTTGAACTTGCAACGGAAGTATTCACGATCGAGGACCGTATGTCTGGAGACGAACAACGCTTCTGGATGATCGGACGTCTGGAGGATCTCGTCCTGATTGTCGTAGTGCACACGACCAAGGACGAACGTGGAGGAGAAATCACACGCATTATCTCGGCACGAAAAGCCACTCGAAGAGAGCGGAAATATTATGAAAAAACTGACATCTAAGCAGCGGCTACGGGAGTTGAAGTCGCTCATCGCAATGCCGGATGTGCGGATTGACACCACTGATATGCCCGAACTCACAGAGGAGCAACTTAGCGGGGCGGTCCGTGGACAGATGTATCGGCCTATCAAAAAGCCTGTAACCATGCGCGTCTGGACGCAGACGTGATTGAATGGCTCAAGGAAAACGGTCCTGGCTATCAAACCAAGGCGAACGCGCTATTGCGCCGCGAAATGCTGCGCACTTACCAGGAGAAGGAAGGGCCGGAGCGCGTAGTCCGCCGCCCGCGGGAGACCGTTGCTCGTAAAAGTTCTCGAGGACGGTAACGCGCAGCACCAGTGAGTAGTGCAGTCGCGTTCGTGCTACATTTTCCTAATGCAATCGACTGGTAACGTCCCTTTGATCCACGTGGAAGAGCTTAAGAAACGCATGGATGCAGGCGAGCAGCCCTTTATCCTCGATGTGCGCGAGCCGCACGAATACGCGATATGCAATTTGAATGGCACGTTGATCCCGCTGGGACAGTTGCAGCAGCGCGTTGGAGAACTCGACCCCAAGCGCGAGACCATCGTTCACTGTCGCAGCGGAATGCGTGCTGCCGATGCCTGCCAGTTCCTGATGCAAAAAGGTTTCAAGGATGTGAAGAATCTTGCCGGAGGCATTCTTGCCTGGGCCGACAAGGTCGATCCGACTATGAAAAAGTACTGACGCTTATGATCCATGATCGCGAATCGCTGGGTTACGAAGCTGCGTATACCGACTTTATCCACTACGTTCGCCGGGTGCGCTGATTCAGCAACTCACCACTTCGACCGCTTCCTCTTCGAAGCGCTTGTCTTCTTCGATACCCACCAGCAGGAAGGACCTCACTTCGGCTGCGGCACCCTTCATGATGCTGGCGATAACGTAGGAAGAGCCGGTCCAATAAGCTTCTTCCATGTCGGTGCGCGAAAAATAGGCGGGCGCGTCGGGATGGGAATGGTAGAAGCCGAGGATGGCCAATCCATTTTCGCGGGCGCCGCGCTGTATCTCGACGAGGCGCTTGGGGTCGATCTTGTAGCGTGTGCGGGCGGCCTGTCCCTTGGTATTTGCGCACTCGACGACCATGGAGATGAGGCGGTCGGGGTCATTCGCAGGCGTTCGGTCCGGGCCCAGCAGCACACCGCAGCACTCAAGAGGATAGGTGCTCTCGCCGTGTTGCCGTATCTGATCGAACTGCTCCTGAAGTATGCGAAACATGATAGGGAGTTGCTGCACCAGCCTCCAATGTGCGAAAGTTTAGCTGCTCTCGTCCTGCGAATCCTTGGAGTTTGATTCTAAGGCACGACCGGAGCGTGGCCTACACAGGGCCGTCGAATTCCGCGCTGCCGAAGTTTGCCCAAGCATCTCCGCGTATCTGCAGAGGTTCCAAGCAGCCGAGCGCCACAAAGGACGCGGCAACATTAAGCCGCATCACACACTAGATAATGAAGAAGATCAAAGAGCGTACGTTCGACGAAGCCACCGCATATTTGCGCGACCACGGATTCGACCTGCTGGAAGCTCCCGGAACGTCAGGCCGCATCTTCCTGAAAAAATATAACTGCTCCGCGGCGATCGAAAAGACGGATAGCAATGGCGTGAAGATTTTCGCTTATCCCGGATGTCTGATTGGGGGCGAGATCTCCAAACTGGTGGATCGCGGATACCAGAAGTTCTTGAAGACGTCGAAGCTGGAAGTGGCGGCCACCTCGGATCACCTCGATGCGCTTCATCGTTTTTCGGAAGAATTGAAAGAAGCGATGGGAACGATCAGTCTCTATAACGAGTCGCTGGGTTCGGTGAGCGAGTCGTACCACTACGACCGCGTGAAGGACCGCGACCAGGCCGAGGCGGCGCGTCCTGTACGTCCGTGGAAGAAAAATCCCGCAGTAAAGCCGGATGCGAAGAAGCCTGCCTGAGAGTGATGGCTGAGTCGAAGCACATTTCGTCGGCAGTCGCGCCCGGAGAGATCGGGCCTGCGCGACAACCCATCGCCGGAGTCGCCTGGTATCACATCGACGACCCCGCCTCGCCCGCGCTCGATGAACTCGCAGAGCGATACAAGCTGCATCCGCTGCAAATAGAAGATTGCCGTCATCCTCCGCAGCGGGCCAAGACGGAAGAACACGAAGGCTACATCTTCGTGGTACTCAAGCATCTGCACGATGACAAGAGTGTTGGCTTCGATGATCTTGATGTATTCGTCGGAAGCGACTTTATGGTGTCGGTCAGTTCGCACGATTGCGGCGTCGTTGACAAGGTCCGTCTGCGCGCCGAACAAGACAAGGTCACAAGACTCGACCGCGTCTTTTATTTCATCGTCGATTACATCGTCGATCTCTACCTGCCGCTGCTCGACAGTATTGCCGACCAGACGGCGGAGATGGAGACGGCGGTCCTTGAAAATCCGACGCCGCCTACTTTGCGCAGCATCTTCGTCCTGAAGCGCGACCTGATCGATTTCCGCCGGACTGCCAGCGGCATGCGCGAGGTGGTGAATGCGTTGATACGCCGCGAGGGCGGACTCATCGGTGACGATCTCGATCCGTATTTCCGCGATGTCTACGACCACCTGGTACGCACCACGGACCTTATCGAAACCTATCGCGACCTGTTGAGCGGGTCGCTGGATATCTATTTGTCGGCGGTCGCGAATCGAACGAACGAGGTAATGAAGGTGCTGACCGTTTACGGCACGGTCGCGCTCCCGCTGGTCATCATCACCGGATTCTTTGGCATGAACCTGCATCTACCCTGGACGGAGAATCCGCACGGCGTCTGGTACGCGGTAGGACTTATGGCGATCTCCACGCTGACGATCCTCTATTATTTCCGCCGCAAGGGCTGGTTCTAAGTAGCTGCTCACGGGCAGCTACTCAGCAGACGCTGAGCAGCAGCTCTCATCTCTTAGTTCTCCTTAACACCCCCGCGAGCGAACCCCGCAGCGCAAAACGCAATCCAACAACATGAAACCTAGGTGCGGAATATCTAGGACGTAGCCGCACAAGGAAAGGATTCCAAAATGAAGAAATTGTTGTTACCGCTATTCGCCCTCGTGGTAATGCTGGTGGTTTCTGGCTGCGCCCGCCATGAGCACGCTGCCCGGGTCAATGCAAATGGACAGCCGGTCTCTGATGACCGCGCTGAAGTCCTCAACCGCCTGAGTGATGCAGGCAAAGACCTTACTGAACTCACCAACGCGCCCGACCAGGGGATTCCGCAAGTAGTTCTGCAAGACGCGAAGTGCGTCGCCATTGTGCCCGACATGGTCAAGGGCGGCTTCGTCTTCGGAGCTAAGCACGGTCGCGGCGTAGCGACCTGCCGCACCGCGAATGGCTGGAGCGCTCCGGCGTTCTTCACCATTACAGGGGGCAGCTGGGGAGCGCAGATCGGCGTAGAGTCGGTCGACCTGGTCATGCTTTTCATGAACGATCAGGGCATGAACCAGTTGCTCTCTTCCAACTGGAAGATCGGCGGAGAAGGTTCGGTTGCTGCCGGCCCGGTCGGTCGTGAAGCCTCGGCGTCCACAGATTGGAAGCTGCGTGCGCAGGTGCTCACCTATTCGCGTGCCCGCGGCCTGTTTGCCGGACTTACGCTGAACGGCGCGAATGTTCGTCAGGATGACGATTCCACCCAGTCGTTCTACGGAAAGAATTATGACTTCCGCACGCTCTTGACGGGAAAGGTTGCTGTGCCCGCACAGGCAAGCAGTTTCCTCGCGTCCGTGCGTCAGAACTTCCGCGAAGCCAACGCCGCCCAGTAGGGATTCGGCGGTAACAATTAACGGCAGGAACCGCGCTCCATCGAGCGTTGTTCCTGCCGTTTGTTTTTTCCCCGCCAACTATTCTGGCGTGAATAGTTCCTCGATGCTTGCCCCCAGCAACTCCGCCAGCTTGAATGCCAGCGGAAGGCTTGGGTCGTACTTGCCCGTTTCCACGGCGTTCACCGTTTGTCGTGAGACACCTAGCCGCTCGGCGAGCTCCGCCTGCGACCATTCGCGCTTGGCGCGCTCATCCCGCACGCGATTCTTCATCATCGATACCTGCGCGCGGCCAAGTGGTTTCCGACACCCCACAGAAAAATCATGAGGGACGCCACCCAGACGGAGGGCAAGTGCGGCAGTCCGGCGCGCTCCATCATGCCCCACGTCACGGTGACCAGGACCGTCGTGGTGAAGGCGAAGGCCATACCTTCCAGGTGCACACGCCGTTGCAGTTCGTCCATGGCGCGCACGAACTGTAGCGCCACGAATACGCCCCAGGCCGCCGGGACAACGGGCAGCAACATGACGGGAATCTTCCAGGGCGAGGCCGGGTAGGCCCTCAAAAACGTAACGGCTAGCAACAGCAATACCGTGTACCCGGCAACGGCAATCCGCATCTTGCGCTTGTACTGCTGCCCCTGGGGAGTGGTCTCGCAACACGCCAATTCAGACATAAAACCTCTCTTTTTCTTGTTTCCGATGTAAAGCAACCTTGACACAACGTAATGTAAAGCATACTTGACATCGAATGCAAGAGGTATTTTGAGGGTCTGGGAAATTGGCCGGGATATTCGGCTCAGTGCTGGTGTATTGCCGGCACTCCGATGCGCGCAGCGGTATCGCCCTCGAAGTCGAACTCGATGACGACTGCCGGTTCGTCGCCGACTACCCGGCCGTCGTGTCCGGGCTCGATGACGAAGACTTGTGGCGCAACGAAATCGAGTGTACAGCCGTCGAGGAATTCCATGTGGATTCGTCCGCTGGCCAGAAATCCAACATGAACGTGCATGCAGGTTTCCGTGCCGACGTGGGGCTTGATATCGCGCGCCCAATGGAAGCCGACTGGGTAGATGGCCCGTCGCACGCGAGCATTCCCGGTGCGCACAGCGTCTATCTGCACTCCGCCAATTTCGATATGTGCGGCTCCGGGAATGGGTGCCGTCAGGGAATCGTGTGCGCTCATGTGCAACTCCTTCGACAATCAGAATTCCAACGCCCAAAGGATACAGGAATCTGTCGATCCTGTGATGCCGGGCTCCGACTGGGGGGAACAACTTCACTCTGACCTTGGTAGAATAGACGTTCGGCGTGCGTGGGGCGCGCTACTCGGTAAATTATGCAGTTCACGGAACATTACGACGTAGTTGTCGTCGGCGCGGGACATGCCGGGTGCGAGGCCTCCATGGCTGCGGCCCGCATGGGACTGCGCACCTCACTGTTCACGTTGAACGCCGACCTCATCGCGCAAATGTCCTGTAATCCGGCCATTGGCGGAATCGCCAAGGGACACCTCGTCCGCGAGATAGACGCTCTGGGCGGCATCATGGGCGAAGTCACGGATGCTGTAGGAATCCAGTTTCGATTGCTGAATACCTCGCGCGGACCCGCCGTCTGGTCGCCGCGCGCGCAATGCGACAAGCAGCAGTACCGCGTCAAGATGCGCGAGATGCTGGAGTCGCAGCCGAACCTGCTCATCCAGCAAGCCGAAGTTGCCGACCTCATCATTGAAGAAACTGGAAGCAGGGAAGAAGACGCTAGCGGGGGGGCGGAAGACGAGTCGTCGCAGCGAAGGTGTCTCGGCATTCGTTTGCGCGATGGACGTACGGTGGGCGCACAGGCCGTTATTATCACGACCGGAACATTTCTGAACGGATTGATTCATTGCGGAGAGCAGACTACGCCCGCGGGACGCAGTGGCGAACCGCCGTCGCAGTTGCTGGGCGAATCGCTCAAGGCCCTGGGACTGCGTGGATGCCGACTGAAGACCGGAACGCCTCCGCGTCTGGATGGACGCACCATCGACTGGTCGCGATTCGAAGCACAGCCCGGTGATGCCGATCCCACGCCTTTCAGTTTCCGCACTAGGCGCATCATGCAGAAGCAGGTGCCCTGCTACATCGTCTTCACCACCGAGGAAACGCGCCGCATCATTGCGGAAAACGTGCATCGCTCACCGATGTACAGCGGCCAGATAAAGTCCATCGGCCCGCGCTACTGTCCGTCGATCGAAGACAAGATCGTGAAGTTTCCCGACAAGCTTGTACACCAGATTTTCCTCGAACCCGAGGGCCTCAACACGCACGAGATCTATGTCAACGGGATGAGCACGTCGCTTCCCGTGGATGTGCAGCTGGGGATGATCGCTTCCATTCCCGGCCTGGAGAAGGCGGAGATGCTGCGCCCCGGCTACGCCATCGAGTACGACTCCATCGACCCGACGGAGCTAGAGCGCACGCTGGAGACGAAGAAGATCGACGACCTCTTCCTTGCCGGACAGATCAACGGAACCAGCGGTTACGAAGAGGCAGGTTGCCAGGGTCTGATGGCCGGCATCAATGCGGCGCTGAAGATCAAGGGCGAGCCGCCGCTCATCCTTGACCGGACGGAAGCCTACACGGGCATCCTTATTGACGACCTGGTTTCGAAGGGCACCAACGAGCCTTACCGGATGTTTACATCGCGCGCCGAGTTCCGTTTGCATCTGCGCATAGACAATGCCGACCGCAGGCTTACGCCGCACGGACGCCGCGTTGGACTCATCTCGGATGGTGCATGGCGCGACCATCTCGCCAAGCAGGAACGCATGCAGACGCTGCACACGCTGCTGGAAAAGACGCGCGTCTCGGGCGAGCTGCCAGCGCCGTTGCATGAGAAGGTCGGCGTTGTTACGGGCTCGACCTACGCGCAGTTGCTCAAGCGTCCGGAGATGGAGATCACGGAACTGTTGCCGCTGATTCAGCCGCTGCTGCCGGAGTTCTTCACGCAAGACGGTTTTGAAATTGCGGACGCGCATCTCTCTTCCGCCGTGCGCAACGAACTGAAGTCGGTGGAAACGGAGATCAAGTTCGCCGGATATCTTGCGCAGCAGGAGAAGGCGATCGAGCGCCTGAAGCGTTCGGAAGAGCGGCACATTCCCGATTGGTTCGATTACAAGGCGGTCGGCGGTCTCTCGCGCGAGATGAACGAGAAATTGCAGCGCGTGCGCCCGCGCACTATCGGCCAGGCCAGCAGGATTCCCGGCGTCACACCGGCGGCCTGCTCGCTCATCAATATCTATCTGGAGATACAGGGACGTCGGCGCGGTTCCGCACAGCCCACGGTCTAAGGTATGTCTCACGGGTACGCCGTGCCTGCCGTGGGAGAAAGCTGCCATTCGGTTCGGACTTTGTGACCAAAGTCATAGGCCAGTGTGTTGAGCTTCGGTAGCCTGTAGGTGGGATTTTCTTATGGCAACCCAAGCAAGCATTCCTACCGTACCCGCAGAATCCGCAGAGAAGCCGGCCAAGAAGAAGCTTGTCCGTCGCAGCGAACGCGATATATCGCAGCAACTCCGCCTCGGCTTTCAACTCGCGTTCCTCGCCCTCAACGCATTTATAGGTACACGGTTCTATCTCTGGGTGCGCCACTACGAGACGCTCGGAGCGACGCGCCTGGTCGAGCGGCCTGCCGGCGTGGAAGGGTGGCTGCCGATCGCCGCCTTGATGAACCTGAAATTCCTGCTCCTTACCGGTAGCGTTTCGCCGATTCATCCGGCGGGTATGTTTCTGCTCATCAGCTTCCTTGGCATGACGCTGCTCTTCCGCAAAGCGTTTTGCGGATGGCTGTGTCCGGTGGGAACGATTTCGGAATATCTCTGGAAGTTCGGGCGCAGAACTTTCGGCCGCAATTTCTCGCTGCCGCGCTGGGCCGATATTCCTCTGCGCGCGCTCAAATATGTGCTGCTCGGTTTCTTCGTTTTCATCATCGGTTCGATGGGCGCGGATGCGCTGGCATCGTTCCTTGCCAGTCCGTATGGCGTCATCGCCGACGTGAAGATGCTGAACTTCTTCCGCTACATGGGCACGACCGCCGCTATAACTGTGGGCGTGCTGGTGGTCCTGTCGTTTTTTGTGCAGAACTTCTGGTGTCGATACCTGTGTCCTTATGGCGCGTTGATGGGATTGGTCTCGGTCTTCAGCCCCGTGCGGATTCAGAGGGAGACTGAACCTTGCATCGATTGCGCGAAATGCGCCAAGGCCTGTCCAGCGAATCTGCCGGTAGACAAACTGGTGCAGATACGCTCGGCCGAGTGCATCGGATGCCTGGAGTGTGTGGCCGTCTGTCCCGCTGAAGGCGCGCTGCACGCCTCGATCGGAATCCCGCTGCTGCTGCCGCGTCCCTCGCGAAAGCTTTCGCCAGTGGCCATCGCTGCCGGAATCGCAATCCTGTTCTTCGGGCTGGTGGGCTTCGCCAAGGTGACCGGACACTGGAAGACGAATCTGCCTGACTCTGTTTATCAGGAGCTGGTTCCAACGGCGAACGAAGCCGAACATCCGATGTGAGAAAAGCTTTCGGGTGTCAGCTACGACAAAAGGTCAGCCGTCGGCTGTCAGCTAAAACAAAAAGGCATGGGGGATTCCTCCCCATGCCTTTGATGTTGCTTTTCACTGACAGCTGATGGCCGATAGCTGACGGCTTTTTTTTATTTTTTCACTGCATGCTCGTAGGCGTGTTTCTGCTGCAATTCCAGGAAGGCCGCTTCTTTATGCTGTTCGATCTCGGCGCCCATGGCGATTAGTTTTTCGGTCGCCGAGGCGTGTTCTCCATCGAGCGTGATGAAGCCTTGTGCCGCCAATCCCCTTGCGATCTCGGCGAGTTTCTCCAAGGTCGCGCCGGTGTAGATAGCTTCGGTCGGCTCGACTATTCTCACGCGTCCGGCACCCAGTTTGTGTCCCGCCCAATAAACGCGGTTGCGCAGCATGGTTGCGATCTCTTCATCCGGCGAGGTGGAGAATTGCCATTGCTTGGTGCGGAAGTTCATGAAGCGCGTGGAGAGCGGGATAGGCTGTCGCTTGCCTGACTTTAAAAACTCAAGCTGCTTGCGGTCTACTTCCTTGCGCAAGGCGTTCACAACGACGGCTTCCGTGTCGCTGGCATCGAGCGAGGGCAGATGTTCGCGTACAACCTGCGAGACGTGGACGGAGACTTCCACCTTCATTCCGCTGTCGTCTGCCATGAGCATCTGCCCATGCAGCACCTCGAAATCTGCGCCGGAAACAGAGTGGTGAAAGGGATAGTTCAGCTCGATGGTGAGCGGTAGCCCGTGAATCGTGACGTAAGTAGATGTTCTTATCTCGCTCATTTGGATTGTTCCGGACTCGTTCGGAGAAGGTTTGGCCTGCCCCACGCAGTGCCTGCATCGATTCTAAATTTGCAAATTGCAAATTACCAATTTCAAATGAAGTACGTGGACACCGAACGCATTGCCGAGCTACTGGAACCCTACGCCGGAGACTACGCTCCCAGCATGCTTCAGTTGGCTGATATAGCCACCTACATCGAGACGCTGCTGAAATGGAATGCCCGTACCAATCTCACCGGAATCCGCACGGCGGAAGAGATGGTAACGCGACACTTTGGCGAAAGCTGGTTTGCCGCGCATCAGTTGCTGGCCCACAACTCCACCGAGTCGGTTGCCGACATCGGCTCTGGGGCGGGGTTTCCGGGCATGGTGCTCAAGTTGTTCGCGCCAGCAATACACCTCACGCTCATCGAATCGCACGGCAAGAAAGCTACCTTCCTGAAGGAGCTTTCACGGACGCTCGAATTCACCGGAGTAGAGGTTGCGAATCAGCGGGCCGAACAATTAGATCTGCAGGCTGACCTGGTGACGCTTCGCGCTGTAGAAAAATTCGAAGGCATTCTGCCGATCGCCGCCCGCCTCGTCGCCCCCGGCGGAAGACTCGCACTGCTCATCGGGGAAGCTCAATTCGAAGTTGCGCAAAAAAAGTTGCCGGGGGAATGGCGCGCGATCAATCTTCCCGAAGCCACAGCGCGCATCCTCGCGATACGCAGCAGCTAGCTGTCAGCGGAAAGCTTTGCCCCTAGGGCCTTTCGGGCCTTAGAGCAGCAGCAACTCACAGAGGTAAATCTCGCCAACCTGAGCACCTTGTTGCCACTCGTGGGTATTCATCATCTCTGGCGTTCTACATTCCTTTGTAAAGTACCTGCTTCTCAGGGCGAAATAAAAAACCAACGTTGGTCTAGCGATTGCACTTCTACTCTGCAGTTCTACATTGCTTTGCCATATAACGAGGCTCCCATTGAAGATGTCGCTGTTCCCCTTGTCTCTCTGCCTTTTGGTTCTATTTACGCTCTGTTCTGCTGTTCCTGCCTACGCAACTTGCACGGGGCCGTCCTCGCCCGGCCTGCGCATCTGCTTCCCGTCGGAAGGTTCGACGGTGATGTATGCGCCCGCCATCGAACTCGCCGTGACCACCGCCGACAGCAATGCCTACGCGGTGAAGACGCTGGTTTACGACAACGGAAAGTTAATCGATCAGCTCGACTCTGCACCGGGGACGCTCATCGATGGCGCCATCCGGAATGGCGCGCACAAGGTCACCATCAAAGTATGGGATTCGAACGGCGCCGTTTACCAGGCGACGCGCTCCTTTTATGTGACCGGCTACGGGGTGAATTTTTGTGGGAGGCCCAGCACGGCGGGAGTGAATCTTTGCTGGCCGAAGTCGGATAGCTGGCAGCCAAACACCAGCGTCCCCATCTCGGCCGCGGCCCGTGGCGACAACTCCAAGATAAAGTCGCTCAATGTTTTCATCGATGGAAAATCCCTTATCGCCACCGGCGACAACTACATTCTGACCGGGGCAGGCATGACCGCCGGGCGTCACCGCGTAAGCGTGGTCGCTCACGACTTTGCCGGACACACCTACAAGACGACCCACTACTTCAACACCTACTACAACTACGATTGCAATCCCAAGTCGGGCGCGTGCAGCCCCGGCATCGTACTGAACAACCTGGTGGATCAGGATGTGACTACCTCGTTCCGTCTCAACGCGGATGTGGTCAACAATCCGCTGACGACGACCTCCATGAAGGTGTATCTCGATGGCGCTATGGTGGCGAGTTCCACCGGACCGGGCATCACCAGGCAGTTCAATCTGCAGTCCGGCACCACACACATCGTGTGGGTGAAGGCATGGGACACGTCGGGAAAGATGTACGCAACCTACCAGACCATCTACGTTCATTGATTCCGAGTGCGAAGCTGACAAGGGCGCGAGCAATCGCGTCCTTTTTCATCTACACTCAAAGAGTTGATACATTGGCGAGATGTTGCAGCCGTCGCCGGTTTGAGTGACTATAAAGCTATGAGCATTGAAGTCGTTAAGCTGTCTGAGAAGTTTGGGAAATTTACCGATCGCTGGTCGCCGAAGATCGTGGCGGAGTTAAACGACAGCTATCTGAAGCTGGTCAAGATCGCGGGTCACTTTGAGTGGCACCACCACACCGAAGAGGATGAACTATTTCTCGTAGTGCGTGGAACTCTGCATCTGCGAATAAAAGAAAGCAGTAAGGAAAAGAATTTTGAGCGCAACCTGGTGGTTCATCCGGGAGAATTCGTAGTCATTCCGCGAATGGTTGAGCATCTGCCATGGTCGGACGAAGAGTGCGAAGTGATTCTGATCGAGCCGAAGTCGACGCTGAACACGGGTTCGTCGCGGACGGCACGCACCTTGGAAACCCTGGAACGGATCTGATTTGCGCGCGACGATTAGAATCGTTGGCGACGCATGAATCTCAATCAAGCCTCAATCTTGTTTGGCACCGCATTGGTGGCGGGCGCCATCAACTCGGTGGCGGGTGGCGGAAGTTTTCTCTCGTTTCCCGCGCTGGTGCTCAGCGGCGTGCCGCCCATCCAGGCAAATGCGACGAACACCATGGCACTGTGGCCGGGCACGCTTGCCAGCGTGGGCGCCTATCGCCGCGAACTGGAACACGAAGGTCGCGCCATGCTGCTGCCGCTGGTCATCACCGGACTCATCGGTGGATTGCTCGGCGCGATGATCCTGCTGCACACTCCGCAACAAACATTTCTCCGCATGATTCCGTACCTGCTCGCCAGCGCAACGCTGCTGTTCGTCTTCAGCGGACGCATCTCCAAATGGATACGTTCGCGCAGCCATCACATGCGCGATCAAACGCGCACGGCCATGATGGGAGGCGCGCTGGTGCAGTTGTGTATCGCCGTCTACATCGGATTCTTCGGCGCAGGAGCGGGCATCCTCATGCTGGCGCTGTTCGCGATACTGGGCGTGGAGAGCATTCACACCATGAACGCTTACAAGACGGTGTTGGCGACGATTTGCAACGGTATTGCCGTGGTGACGTTTATCATCGCCGGAGCGATACTCTGGAAGCAGGCACTGTTGATGTTGGCGGGCGCTTCGCTGGGCGGATACTTCGGCGCATACTATGCGCAGAAGATGAATCCTCAGCACGTGCGTTATATCGTGATTGTCACGGGCGCGGCGATGTCCATCTACTTCTTCGTGCGGCAGGGCTTTTAACGATGCATTCATTTTTTACCATCGTCGGATTCATCGCGGGCGCGCTGACGACTTTTGCCTTTGTGCCACAGGTGCTGCACTCCTACAGGCGACGCTCGGTCCACGGCATTTCGTGGGGCATGCTGGTCAGCTTCACGATGGGCGTAACGCTGTGGCTGGTGTACGGACTGTATCTGCATTCGTGGCCGATGATCATCGCCAACTCGGTCACGCTCTGCCTGCAGCCGCCGCTGATCGTTATGAAGCTGCGCTATCGTGCGACGCATCCGCTTCCTGCGGCGACACACTCGTAGGCGGATTCAGCCGCCATATCCCGAAATTCAAGTAGCTCGCATACGTCACCCACAGCAGGTAAGGAAGCATGAGCATGCCGGCAATCGGCAGCAGGTAGTAGAACATCAGCCCGGTGCAGAGAATGGCCAGCCACAAAATCACTATCTCGCCCATCGCGAGACCGGGGTGTCGTCCGCCGAAGAAAATCCCGGACCACGCCACGTTCAAGGCAAGTTGTCCGAAGAACAGGATGAGCGAGTGCTTGCCGATCTCCCACCCGACCTCGCGCCAGACGAGCCACGCGGCAATCGCCATGACGATGTAGAGAGTGGTCCAGACCGGGCCAAAGACCCAACTGGGGGGCGTGCCGTTCGGTTTGCGCAGAGTGGGATACCAGGTGCGAACGCTGTGGCGGGTGGCGATAGACCCGGTGAATCCGGCACCCAGACAGAGCACGATGAGAGCGACGAGTACCAGCCAGATATCAAGGTCTTGCACGGATAGTATTGTCGCGCCAAGGACACGCTCTAGTCCAGTGTCGCGGAAGTGTCTCCCCATCCGCGGAATTTAGGGTAGGATGGAAGAACTTCATAGATTCCGGCCGCGAAATCGTGTCGGAGATGTCTTTTCGTGTACCGGGTGGCAGCTCAGGTTGACCTTGGGCGCGGAACCAGCTAAAATTCTATGGTTTGCCTGTACTACTACGTTCCGTCATGGGACACCCCGAAGTCGGCCGTCTTGGCCCGATCAGCTCGTAATGGTTCTGCTCTCCGGGGAGTGCAAGCGCACAGAGATCAGTTCCGAACTCCTAAAGGCGCACTTGTGTGCCAAGGAGCGTAACTTGGAGGCATTGCTATGTACGCGGTCATCCGCGCCGGGGGAAAGCAGTATAAAGTCGCGCCCGGGGACGTAATTCGCATTGAGAAGACCTCGCCGAACAGTGGCGATACCGAAATTGAATTCAGCGACGTTCTAGCCGTCAGCGGTTCCGAAGGCAAGATTGCCAAGTCGGGTGATGCCCGCGTCGTTGGCCAGATCCTTAGAGATGGACGCGGAGACAAAATCCTCGTATTCCATTTCAAGAGGAAGAAGCAGTACAAAAAGCTTCGTGGACACCGCCAGGACTTCACCGAAGTCCGCATCAACGAAATCAGCTTCGACGGACAAAGCTTTAAGGCCGAACCATTGGCGCCGAAAAAAGTGAAAGCTCCGAAGGCCGAAGTGAAGGTTTCCGCGAGAATGAAAAAGGCGGCGGCTCCCAAGGCGACTGCAGAAGCCAGAAAACCGGTTGCTGCGGCGAAAAAGAAGACCGCCACAAAGAAGACAGCCGCAAAGAAAACGACCAAGAAGTAAAGTCGGTTTCCGAAGGCTTGTCCAGGAATCTGAACCATTGCAAGACGGGTGAGTCTTTGGATTCACCCGCGCAAGATTTTTCGCTTTCTCAGCGACAGGATTTTTGTCATGGCACATAAAAAAGGATTAGGCAGTTCCCGTAACGGCCGCGACTCAAATGCGCAGCGGCTTGGAGTAAAGGCTTTTGGTGGCCAGCTGGTCACCGGCGGCACCATCATCATCCGCCAGCGCGGCACCAAGGTTAAGCCGGGCTTGCACGTTGGACGCGGCAAGGACGACACCCTGTTCGCCAAGTGCGACGGTCACGTAAAGTTCATCAATCGCGGCCAGTTGGGCAAGTTCGTCGCGATCGAACCGCTCGTGTTCGAAGCGGAAGCCGTCGAAGCGAAAGCTTAATTTCAACCGCGCTTCGCGCGCGGGGATGTTTGGCCGCGCCCGAAGTGTAATCGGCGCGACCCGGCACCGAATCGACTCGCGCAGATTATCGTGTCAGCCCGGCCGCAATGCCGGGCTGACCCTTTTTGCAATGCAAGTTTCTGGAAGCCAAGAATCACCATGTTCATAGATGAAGCAAGAATCCGGATAACCTCGGGGGGCGGCGGCAATGGCTGCATGGCCTTTCGCAGGGAAAAATTCGTCCCGCGCGGAGGACCCTCGGGCGGCGACGGCGGCCGTGGTGGCGATATCATCATGGAAGCCAGCGAACGCCACAATACGCTCGTGCATTTCCGTTTCAATCCGGAGTACAAGGCTCAACGCGGACGCCACGGCGAAGGCTCCAACTGCACCGGCAAAGAAGGCGAAAGCATCATCCTCAAAGTCCCCGTCGGCACCATGGTGTACGACGAGATCACGGGAGCGCTGGTCCACGATTTCCGCGACGCCAACGAACGCATCATCATTGCCAAGGGTGGACGCGGCGGACGCGGCAACGCACGCTTTGCCACCGCCACTCACCAGGCTCCCCGCGAATGCGAAGCCGGATTTCCCGCGGAAGAACGCGCGCTTCGCCTCGAACTCAAGCTGCTGGCCGACGTCGGTCTCGTAGGCTTCCCGAACGTGGGAAAGTCCACGCTGATCTCGCGCGTCTCCGCCGCTCGTCCCAAGATTGCCGATTACCCGTTCACCACCTTGCAGCCGAATCTCGGCGTGGTCGCCGTAGGCGAGTTGCGGGACGAGATCAGCTACGTCATCGCCGACATCCCCGGACTCATCGAGGGAGCCAGTGAAGGCGCAGGCCTGGGCATACAGTTCCTGCGGCACATCGAGCGCACGCGCCTGCTGGCGCACCTCATCGATGTATCGGACGCGAGCGGACGCACGGACCCGGTGAAGGACTACGACATCATCGTCGGCGAGCTGGAGAAGTTCGGCGCAGGCCTGGAGCTAAAGCCGGCCATCCTCATCGCCTCGAAGATTGATGTCGCCAATCCGGAAAAGCTGGAGAAGCTGAAAAAGTTTGCCAAGCGAAAAAACATGGAGCTTTATCCCATTTCGGCCGTCACCGGCGAAGGCATTGAAGCCGTGAAGTGGGCCATGGCGCGCAAGGTGGAAGAAGTCCGCCGCGCCCCGGTGGTTGTAATCGACGACGACGACTCGGACCACTTTGAGACCGTCGCACCGGTGAAGAAGAAAGCGGCTCCGGCGGAAAAAAAGAAAGCCGCATCGGTAAGGAAGACGGCGCCGGTAAAGAAGAAAGTCGCGCCGACGAAAAAGAAAGCCGCATCGGAGAAGAAAAAGACGACGCCGGTGAAAAAGAAGACGGCGGTGAAAAAGAAGACGGCGGTCGCGAAGAAGAAGACGGCAGTCGCTAAACGGAAGGCCGTAATCGCGAAGAAGAAGACGAAATCGGCAACGGTGAAGAAAGTCGTACTTGCGAAAAAGAAAGCTGCCGGGCGAAAGCGCTAGACCCGCGCCGCCGATTGCGGCAAACTGGCACCTGAGAGTTCATGAACGTCGCAATATTTGGCGGCACCTTCGATCCCGTACATCGCGGTCATCTTGCAGTGGCCCGCGCCGCAGCGGACCGCTTTGAGCTGGGACGCATTTATTTTGTTCCGGCCGATATTCCTCCGCACAAGCAGAAGCAGCCGCTGACGGCGTATTACCATCGTTACGCCATGCTGGCGCTCGCCTTGGCAGGAGAGAAAAACTTGGTCCCTTCGCTGCTGGAAGCGCCAGAGGTGATACAGGCCGAGGGCGCGCTGGCCAGCTATTCCATCGACACCGTGCGGCGCTTCAAGCAGTCGCTGAAAAAGAGCGACAAGTTATTCTTTCTCATCGGCATCGACGCGTTCATGGACATAG
>JBBRZF010000058.1:0-17669 GCA_038236965.1 Terriglobales bacterium
TCTAGCCTCCTGATTTTCTGAGCAAGACAATAGGCCCGGCTTTATCGCCGGGCCTATCTTGTTCCTCAAGACTTTTATTCGTGTCTGTGGACTGATGTTTGCGAACGCCCGTCCCGCGGGGCTTGCAGATGGCGCTCGATCTTCTGGTTCAATCCCGTGGTTGCAAATTCGGAGGCCACGCGGATCGCGTTCTTGATGGCATTCGCGTTCGACGAGCCGTGTCCCACGATGGCCACTCCCTTGATGCCCAACAGCGGTGCGCCGCCGTATTCCGAATAATCCAGGCGCTTCTTGAAATCCTCAAATGCCTTGCGCGACAGCAGGTAACCCACTTGGCGCGTGATGGTCGCCTGCAGCGATTCCTTCAGGATGCCGCGCACCGTCTCAACCAATCCCTCGGAAACTTTCAGCGCGACATTGCCTACGAATCCGTCGCACACGATGACGTCCAAGTTTCCGTTATAGAGATCGCGGCCTTCCACGTTGCCAACAAAATTCATCTGTAGCTGTTTCAGAAGTTTGAAAGATTCGCGGGTAAGTTCGTTGCCCTTGCTCTCTTCTTCGCCTATCGAGAGCAGTCCTACGCGCGGATTCGCCGACGTTGGAAAACGTCCGGCGAAGATGGTACGGAAATACATGTCGCCCATGATGGCGAATTGTTCCAGATTTTGCGGCTTGCAGTCGACGTTGGCGCCGACATCGAGCAAAATAGCCGCCGTGCCTGCCACAGTCGGAAACACTGCGGCCAGCGCCGGACGATCCACGCCCGGCAGCGCGCCCAGCACCATTTTCGCCGTAGCCATGGCAGCGCCCGTATTTCCGGCCGTCACAAAGCCGTCCGCCTTGCCTTCACGCACCAGGCGCAATCCCACTCGCATCGAAGAATCGCGCTTGGAACGGACCGCTTGCGCGGCCTTTTCCTGCATACCTATCACTTCGCTCGCGTGAACGATCTCAATCGGCAAATGCCGGGCAGAAGGGTGATGCGCCATCTCGGCGCGGATCACATCCTCTTTTCCGACCAGCAGTACCTTCACATCGTAATGACGAGCGGCGAGGATCGCGCCTTCAACTTCTGGCTTCGGCGAACGATCCGAGCCCAGTGCGTCGACCGCTATGGTTGTAGGCATCGATTCCGTTTTGCGAGGCGATCAGAGTGGACTAGCTTGCCTTCTCGACTGCGACGATCTCGCGGTTCTTGTAATGACCGCACTTCGCGCAGGCGCGATGCGGCATCTTCTTTTCGTGGCAGTTCGGACAATCGGAGAGCGAATGTGCCGTAAGAAAATCGTGGGAGCGACGAATTGCAGTGCGCCGCTTAGAGTGTCGCCGTTTTGGATTTGCCATTGCTGAACCCTTTCCTCAAGCCGCTTGCGCGACTGTACTTCTCATTCGTGGTCCCAGGCCGATTGGCCGGGCTTACTTCAATCTCTTCTTTATCTCGTTCAGGGCGTCCCACCGCGGGTCCTTCATTTCTTCCCTGCAGTTGCAGGCGCCCTCGGTCAACCTGCGTCCACAATGCGGACACATGCCCTTGCATTCTTCACTGCACACGCTCTTCAGTGGCAGCGCCAACAAAACCTGCTCGCGCAACACGTCTTCCAGTTGCAGCCCATCGCCATCGTAGTACCCGATCTCTGTCTCCGCTTCGCTGATCGAGACTTCATCCGCGCCGCGTTCCGCTCCCAATGGCCGGTACAACAGATCGAACTCGCTGGTTATGTCGTGCTGCACCGGATCAAGGCAGCGTGCGCACTCCACCTCAAGCCGCGTAGACAGATTCCCGACCAGCCGGATGTCGGAAACAATCTCTTTTCCGCCGTGATGCTCGTGTACAACTTCCGCCCGCCCCTTGGTATTCAGGGGAGCAATCTGCTTTGCGTCGCCACCCAGATCGATAGCGCCTGCGGCATACTCTTCCCGGAATTCAAGCTTCCGGATTTCGAGATCTTGCAATCGGATATACATACGTTTCCGGGATACTGCCTCAAGGCATGGCTCGGCGGAAAGATGACCGCCGCATTTCCGCAAACATGCTGCTTCCGGAACGGCGACTCCTTCAGAGCCTAACGTGTTCCATGGCTGGGCCTTACGGGGACTTTCTCCTCGGGGCGAAATACAAGGATACTGACATTTTGGCGGGAGTGTCAAGGAAAGGACTGGTCACAACCAGTCCTTTCACGCAAATCCTGCTGTAAAGGTACCGTTCAGGCGGTTCCACCTGCCAGATCGGCCAAAACCGGGTTCATTTTGTCGGTGCAGAAGGTCTTTTGCACACTTGTTGCACGAGGGTAAACAAAAGGGCAGCCCACCTATCGATGGCTGCCCTTTTACTTCCGTAACCTTCTCTTACTTTATACGTTGGTGCTGCCGCTCGGCGCACCCTCGGTGCCCGTGCTGCGGACCGTGTTCATCGCACGTTCTGCCGTCGTGCGGATCTGCTCCACACCCTTCTGTACCTTGTCACGATTCTGTTCAAACGTCTCGCGCGCCGAATTCGCCATATCGTTGGCGCGATCGCTCAGGTTGTTACGTGTTTCTTCGCCGCTCATCGGAGCGAACAAGACGCCCAGGCCAATGCCTAAGCCAAGTCCGAACAAAAAGGTTTTCATCGTTAATGCCTCCTGAAGTATTTTTTATTGGAAGTGCGGTTGTAATCGCCATCTTGGAAATGTGCCGCGTACACTTCGCTTGCATGGCTCCTCAATAAGCCTGTCTTGACGCTACACAAGGAAGATGCCAACTAGCCCGGAAGGTTTGCCGTACGTGCTCGTTTTAACTCGCCTGCCTCCCGTTTCGGTCGATTTCCATAGAATTTTGCACCACATGGGAGGCAACCGTTCGATTACCTCCTGATATCCTCTCCCCATGAGTGAGTCCTCCGCCAAGATCGCTGGCTATGCCACACCAGAAGGTACTCTCCGTTTTGCCGAGCGTTTTCCCGATCTCCAGCAGTTTCAAAACTTCCGCCAACCCAGCAACGTTCCTGGCGCAAAGGATCTCTGGTTTTCCACTCTCGGACTCGGAAGCTACCTCGGCGAGACCGACGACGCTGCCGACCAGCTTTATGCGCAAGCCGTTGTGACCGCCGTGCGTAACGGCTTCAATGTCTTCGACACCGCCATCAACTATCGCCATCAGCGTTCCGAGCGCAGCATTGGCGCCGGAATCCGCGAACTCATCCTCGAACGCGACTTCCATCGCAACGAGATCGTCGTCTGCAGCAAGGCTGGATATTTATCGTTTGATGGAGAAGTGCCAGCCGAGACACGCTCCTACTTCACGCACGAATACGTCGATTCCGGCATCATCAAACCAACGGATGTCGCTGGCGGAATGCACTGCATGGCGCCCGCTTACCTGTTAAACCAATTGGAACGTTCCCGCGCGAACCTGGGACTGGAAACCATCGACGTCTACTACGTTCACAATCCCGAGTCCGAACTGGGCGACGTCTCGCGCGAAGTATTTCAAGCGCGCCTCAAAGCCGCCTTTGCCGCGCTCGAGCAGGCTGTCAGCGATGGCAAGATTCGCTTCTACGGCATTGCCTCCTGGAATGCGCTTCGCGTGCAACAGGGAGAACAGGCATATATCAGTCTTTCCGACTGCGTCTCCGCCGCGCGCGAAGCCGGTGGAGAGCACCACCATTTCCGTTTCATACAGCTTCCCTTCAACCTCGCTATGGCCGAAGGCTACGGACTTCCCGCCCAGGCTCTTGGCCGTGAGCAACTCTCTCCACTCCAGTTCGCCGCGCAGGAGGGCCTTGCCGCAATCGGCAGCGCCAGCCTATACCAGGGACAGCTCACTCGAAACCTGCCGCCAAATTTGCGCGCACTTCTCAACGCCGAGACAGATGCGCAATGCGCCATGCAGTTCGCACGCTCCGCACCCGGACTGCTCACCTCGCTCATCGGCATGGGAAGACCCGCGCACGTGCTGGAGAACGCCGCCGTGCTGCATCGCAATATGATCCCGCAAGAGGAATGGGAATCGCTCTTCCGCAACAACGCATAGATCTCCAATGCGATAGAAAACGGAATCGCCCCGGGATCGATTCTTTCCACCACAACAAAAGGCCGCCCCCATCGGAGCGGCCTCATAGTCGCAAAACCGTTCGCTTACTGGACTTTCAATCCAGCCTGTCTCTGCTGCGCCAATTCGGCGGCCGCAGTTCCCTTTTCGTCCTTCACGATCTGTTCGTAGATCTTCTTGGCTTCGGCTGGCTGCTTCGCTTCGTACATACTCGCCAACTCGAGCTGGGCCGTAGTTTTCGGCACTGTCGCTGCCGGATGATCGATCAGGCTCTTGTAAACGCCGACTGCATCGTTGTCGCGATTGGTGTCGCGATAAAGCGAGGCCAGTGCGAACTTCGCCAGCCCAGCCACATCACCATTGCGGACATCGGTCAGCGACTTCAAACCAGCTTCGGCACCTTGCATGTCGCCCAGATCTTCATCTGAGAGCGCAACAAAATATTTCGCCATCTGTCCCGATTGCGTGCTGCCATATTTATCGGCGATGACCGCAAACTCCGTCTTGGACGCAGCCGCGCGTTCCTTCTCGTCGACAAACGACCTGATGTTCGGGTCGGGAGGAGCGCCTTCGCCACGAAGCGGCGCGTTGAAGGTGGCAAGCGCCTTGCCCAATTCCACGCTCGCCTGCTGGTTGCGGTTATTCATGTACCACAGGCCGCCAACCACCAGCACCAGCACTAAGGCAGCAGCGATGGCCGCATTCACCATCTTCTGGCGATGTTCGACGGTCCAGTGGAGAGCATTCGCCGCAGTGTCGGCGAACTTGTCATGCTTCAGATCTTGTCGGGAATAACGCACGGTAGGTCCTTATTGAATTACTGGGTAGGGTCGCGAAACTCTGAGTTTATCAGAAACAGTGCCGCAGAACCATTAGTACTCTCGTCTTGACCCATTCTTGTGCAACCGGCGCAAGCTGCTCAGACTCTTATATAACAGGCCATTCGCCGGGACATTACTCTCGCCAGCTCGCATTCGCGAGAGGAGGATTGTTATGCGCAAACTTGGAATCATTGTCACTGTCGTTCTCGTTCTCGTCATTGTCGCTGCCATCGTCATTCCCCGCTTCATTGACGTCAACCGCTATCGCTCACGCATACAGACGGAACTCGAGCAGCGCCTCAATCGCAACGTCTCGCTCGGCGAGATGCACCTCAGCCTGCTCCCGCTTGCCTTCCGCGCTGACTCCGCCGCCATCGGAGAGGACAAGAGTTTCCCCACCGGACGCCCCTTCGCCACCGCCGGAGAACTCTACGTAACCGCCAAGCTGGGTCCGCTGCTTCGTAAAGATGTCCAGATCAGCAGCATCGAACTCAAGCGCCCGCAGATCGAATTCGTGCGCAACAGCAGCGGCACCTGGAACTTCGCCTCCATCGGTAATCGCACCGTCAATGGCGCCACAACTCCTCCCAAAGACCAGTCCAAGCCGGCGAACCAGCAGAATTTTTCCTTGACCGAGTTGAAGATCACCGACGGCACCGTAGCCATCACCGATCTGCAGAAGCACCAGACGCGTTCCGTTTACGACCACATCGATCTTGAACTCAATGACTTCGCCCAGGGAAAGCCCTTCACCCTCACCTTGGCCGCGCATCTTCCCGGCCAAGGCAAACAGCTCGTCGAACTAAAAGGCAAGGGCGGCCCCATCGATGACGCCAGCCTGATGAACACCAATTTCGACGGCACGCTCAAGTTGCAGGAAGTAGCGCTCTCCGCCGCGCAGAAATTCCTGAACAGCGAATCGCTCGCCAACACCGAAGCCATCATCACAGGCAGCGCAACCGTGAAGAACACCGGTGGCAAGCTCGCTTCCAGCGGCTCGCTCAAACTCGACAATCCCGTCATTCACGGCGTCAACATCGGCTACCCCATCACCGCCGACTATGACGTTGCCGACGACGTGGACAACAGCCTCTTGCAGATCACCAAGGCCACGCTCAAACTCGGCAACACTCCTCTCTCCATCACCGGCAGCGTCAATAGCAAACCCACGCCCGCCCTGATGGACGTCAAGCTTCAGGCATCGAATGTTTCCATCGCAGAAGCTGCGCGCCTCGCCGCAGCTTTCGGTGTGGCCTTCAATCCCGGCATGAACGTCGCGGGAAACATGACCGCCGACATCCACGCGCAGGGCGCAACCAGCAGTCCCACAATGAGTGGACTGCTCAGCGGCTCCAACCTCGTCGTCAGCGGAAAAGATCTGCCGCAGCCCGTCAAGCTCAACGCGCTGCAATTGCAACTCACTCCCGAAGCCATACGCTCCAATGACTTCACCGCGTCCACCGGCGGCTCCAACGTCAATGGACGCTTCACGCTCTCGCAGTACACCACGCAATCGCCCAACATCGACGCCATCTTCAAGACCACGAACGCCAACATCGCCGAGCTCATCCACATGGCGAACGCCTATGGCGTCGAAGCCGCACGCGGACTCAACGGCTCAGGCACGCTCTCGCTCGACGTGCACGCCGTCGGCCCCGTCAAGAATTCCGCTGCAATGAATTTTTCCGGCACCGGTCAGATCGCCAATGCTTCCATCAAGCCGGAATCGCTCACCCAGCCGCTGAACATCAAGAACGCCGCGCTTCAGTTCACACAAAACTCTGTTGTCATCAATAATCTCGCCGCCTCGATCGGCAGCACCAATGCCACGGGCAACGCCACCCTGCGCAACTTCCAGTCGCCACAGGTGCAGTTCACTCTTGCGGCCGACAAGCTGAACGTCACCGAACTCCAGCAGATCATAGGCTCCGCTCCGGCGCCGCAGACGCGCACCGCCTCGCTCGTGCCTGCCGCTCAAGCCGCGCCCACTCCCGCCGCTCCCAGCATCATCACCCGCATGACCGGCGGCGGACAGCTCACCATCGGCACCGTCACCTACGACCAGTTACTGCTGCAAAATGTTCGCTCCACGGTGACGCTCAACAATGGCATCATCCGTCTCTCGCCCCTCACCGCCACTGTCTACAACGGCCAGGAATCCGGAACCATCGAGTTGGACATGCGCCAGCCGCAGACCATCTACAACGTGAACCTGAAGCTGCAGGGTGTTGACAGCAACAAACTCATCTCCGCAATGAGCAACCTGAAGGAGACGCTCTACGGTCTGATGGCCGCAAACGCCAATGCCAGCTTCGCCTCCGTACCCACTGGCTCAGACATCGCGCGCACCCTCAACGGACGCTTCTCGCTCAACCTGCACGACGGTAAATTAGCAGGCGTCGACGTGCTCCAGCAGCTCTCCGCCATCGGCAAGTTCCAATCCATCGGACGCAACGCGGAAAACTTCACCAAGCTTTCCCAACTCAGCGGAGACTTCGATATCCGCAACGGCGTCGCCACCACCAACAACCTCAAGGCGCTCATCGATGGCGGAACCGTCGCCGCAACCGGTTCCGTCAACCTCGTCGATCAAGGCGTGAATATGCAGGTCACCGCCGTGCTCTCGAAGACCTATAGCCAGCAGGTCGGCGGCAACGGCATTGGCGGATTCATGCAGACGGCGTTGGCTAACAAAAATGGCGAGCTCGTTCTTCCCGTTCTCGTCACTGGGACTTTTCAGAGCCTGCACTTCGCGCCCGACATAAACAAGATCGCGCAGATGAAGCTGCAGAATCTCTTGCCCAGCTTCGGCAATCCGGGCCAACTCTCAAGCGGCATACTCGGCGCCCTCGGCGGACGCGGAAACTCCGGCGCAGACGGCAACTCGCAAGGCGGCGTTTCCGGCATCATGGACGCCATCACCGGAAAGCAAAAACCGAATCAGCAATACCCGCAGAATCCGCCGGCCACCGCGAACCCCAACCAGCAGGCCCAACCGGACAACCCGGCTTCTCAGGTGAATGATCTCGTGCAAGGAATCTTTGGCGGCAACAAAAAGAAAGCCCAACCACCCAAGCAGCAACCGCCGCCGCAAACACCGAGGTAGTTATGACCCAAAAAAGAGCCGCCTCTCGGGCGGCTCTTTTCCAAAACATCAAATCTCTCTACGTTCCCGTTTCTTCGTTCAACACGCCTTGCTCAAGCTTTTCCTGACACTCGATGCAGTGACGCGTCCAGGGCACAGCCTCAAGCCGTTTGGCGTTGATCTCTTTCCCGCAGGAGATGCACTCTCCGAACGAGTCTTCCCGAATCCGGCCTAGCGCGCCTTCCACCATCTGCAGTAACTGGCGATCAGTATTGCTCTGATGAAACAGCAATTCCTTCTGATACGAACTACTCGCTCTATCGGCAATGTCTTGTGCCATGTCGACGACGTCCGCTTCGCGTCCGTCCTGTTGGGTACGCGTAACCGCAACGCGCAACTCTTGCTGGCGTTCTTCCAACCGTTTTTTGAAAGTATCTAGCTTCTTTTTATCCATGAGTTCATTACCCTGCTTAGTAAACCGGGCCCGCCGACCTTCGTTCTGGAACCGGAATCATATGCGTCCTCTTTCGGTTGCGTCAACTCTGACCCACACCGCCCTGCGGAAACTAGGATGCCGATTCCCATAGCAGCGATTCGGGGTTCCCCTAGATTCCCAAGTCCGACAATGCTTGCGCCGCTAAGAAAAAACATTTGGGAGGGGAATGTCAGGGAAGGCGATGCACAAGGGCATTTCGCTTAGCGAAACGCACCGAGAGAAAGTTTCCTTTGTGTCCCTTCGTGCCCCTTTGTGTCCTTTGTGGTTCAGTTTTTGATCTCGGTTTCAGAACCAAGCTCAAATAGGGGAAGGGCAAGAACGAAATCTAGGTCGTGGTTTTCCTTGGTGAAACTTCGTGAAACCTTCGTGTCCTTCGTGATTCCCGCTTTTGAACTTGGATCCTTCGTGGTGAAGAGGTTTTCTCACTTCGCCGCAAAGAAAAAAGCGACCGAAATATTCGGTCGCTTTGAAGAGGCATTTGGGAGGGGAATGTCAGGGAAGGCGATGCACGAGGGCATTTCGCTTAGCGAAACGCACAGAGAGATGTCGAAATTGATGGAAGTGTTTCAAAGTCTGGGTTACGGCCTCTTTTAGTACTTGTGCTACTAGCATTTACAAACCCAAAGCGCTCGTCCCACGCACGGTCAGACGTACTATTCACAACTGGTTCATTTGCAAAAGTTTACAAGCATAATTCGAGAAATAATTCACAGGTGCTTAGGGTAATCTTTGTCCATTGACTAGATAGTAAAGGAAGCGCGGTTCTCACTCTAGGCAAGATGCTGCTTACTCTGAAGCCGATTTTGCTCCTCAATCGCCTTCAACTTGTTCAAAAGTGCTTTGTAGCTGATCCTGAGGATCTTCGCCGCCTGCCGACGGTTCCACCTCGTCTGCCCCAGCACTCGCTCAATAGCCTCCCGTTCGGCTAGCATGGCCGCTCGCTTCCCTATCTCCAGCAGCGATGGCATTTCGACCTCGCCGTGCACATCGAATTTTTCAGGTGCGCTCGACTGCATCGCTGTGGACGCGCCCGAGCCTGACTGCTTGACTGCGCCGTTGGCTCCGCCAGGCGACATCCCAAGGTTGTTAGGGTCCTTCAGCCCCCAGATCGGGCTGGCCGCTCCGCCCATCGATGTCACGATGGGCTTGTGAGTCGATAGCTCGCGGATGATCTGTGCCTCGTTGCCAACGATCACATACCGTTTGACAAGATTCTCCAGCTCGCGAATATTGCCCGGCCAGCTGTACTCCATCATTCGCCCCATCGCGTATTCGCTGAAATGCGATAGCTGCTTCCCGTAGTACTCGCTGTATTTAGTCAGGAAGAAGTCGAGGAACACCGGAATCTCCTGCCGACGTTCCCGTAGCGGAGGGATATGAACGGTCACCACGTTCAAGCGATAGAACAGATCTTCGCGGAACAGCCCTTCCTCCACCGCTCTCTCCAGAGGCTTGTTGGTTGCCGAGAGCGTTCGCACATCGACGGCAATATCCCGCTTTCCGCCCAGTCTCGCAAACTCTCCGTCCTGTAGAACATGGAGAAGTTTCGCCTGTAGCGCCGGATGCATCTCACTTATTTCGTCGAGAAAGATGGTCCCGTTATTCGCCAGGTCGAATTTGCCCAGCTTCTGACGGTTTGCTCCCGTGAACGCGCCCGGTTCATATCCGAACAGTTCGCTTTCCAGCAGCTCGTGCGGGATGGCCGCACAGTTTACTTTCACAAAGGGTTTGTCACAACGCGAAGAGTTCGCGTAGATCATGCGCGCAACCACTTCTTTGCCCGTACCGCTCTCGCCGCGGATCAGCACCGTCGCCGTCGTATCGGCGACCTGCTCGATGGTTTCTTTCACTTCCTGCATTTTGGGAGAGGTTCCAAACAGGGCCGAAAAATCGTGGTGACGCCGAACCTGGTCGCGAAGCTGTGAGACTTCCGTCACCAGCCTCTGCTTTTCCAAAACCTTGGAGATGCGGATATCCAGCTCTTTTGGCTCGAATGGCTTGGCAATGAAGTCGTCAGCCCCCAGCTTCGACGCGCGGAAGATCACTTCCGTAGAGCTTTGGGCCGACAGCATGATCACCGCAACATCCGGCTTGATCTGCTTGAGACGTTCCAGCGTCTCCATTCCGTTCATGCCCGGCATCGCCATATCCAGCAATACCAGCACCGGATCGTACACGCGGAACATGCGGATCGCCTCCTCGCCCGTTCCAGCCACGCTTACATCGAAATTCCGGCGCACCAGGTAGGAAGAAACAAATCTCGCCATCGAACTGTCGTCATCAACAACCAGTACCCTGATCTTTAACGTAGGCAACATCAAGCACCTTGAAAATTAGATTTCGGTTCTTGCCCTTCCCCTAAGTTTCCTTTGTGTCCCTTCGTGCCCCTTTGTGTCCATTGTGGTTCAGTTTTTGATCTCGGTTTCATGCACGCAACGGCAGCGTCATTCTACTCCAGTACCGTTTTGTGGAACCTTAATATCAGAATCAGGCAGAAAAAGCTCTACCCGCCTGCAGCTTGGTAGGGAGCGTAAATGTGAAGGTACTGCCCGTTCCCGGCAAACTGGTAACTTCAATGCTACCTTGATGTGCTTCCACGATTCGTTTTGCGATCGCCAATCCCAGACCCGAACCTTCTCGGTGGCGATTCGAGGTTTGACGCCTTATCTGTGCAAACTCGTCGAAAATCAGCGACTGAGCTTCAGGCGGAATCCCGATCCCATCGTCTTGGACCGATATCTGCACTACGTTCTCTGCCGGAACCATGCGGACACCGACAGAGACATGTCCGCCCGTGTCGGTGAACTTCATCGCATTGCCCAGAAGGTTGATCAGCACCTGCTCCACCCGTTCCGAATCCACCTCAATCTTAGGCAGACGCGAAGGCATCGACAGGTTCAGGGAGATCCCCTTCCCCTTCGCTTCCAACTGGAAAAGTGTCACCACTCCCTGGATTACCTGTCGTAGATCTGCCTGCGCAAAATTCATGCGCATCTTGCCGCGCTCGATCTGCGTCAGGTCCAGCATGGAATTCACCAGCCTGATGAGCCGCTTGCAGGCTGCTACCGATTCCCGCAATATTTCCTTCTCGTCTTCGTTCAGTTTTTCTTCCAGAGTCTCCGCCAGCATGGAGTTGTAGCCGAGGATGATACTGAGAGGCGTGCGCAATTCATGCGTCGCTACGCTCAGGAATTGAGACTTCAGGCGGTCTAATTCCTTGAGCTTTTCGTTCGCAGACGCCAGCGAATCATTGTTGCTGGTCAGCTCGCCAATCAGTTTTACGTTGGCTACTGCCATCGCCGCCTGGTCCGCCAAACCCTGCAGGAAGCGACGGGAATTGGCGTGAAAGTCAAAGACGTCTTCCCCGTTGTCAACCGCCAGCACGCAGACGAGCCGCTCGTTGCAGATGCCGGGAACCAGCACCAGAGCCCGAGGTCCACCGCCGGCCGACTCCAGCGGGCGCTCCATTTCCACGCACTCCCCGAGATGCAATCGCGCCGATACCGATGGCTGCTCAAATCTCTCCCGCAGCCGATCTTCAATCCCTCGCAGTCGCGCTTCACGGTCGAAGGTGAGCAGGCAGGCGTTGCGAACTCCCAGCACCTCTCGCGCTGCGCTCGAAACTTCCTCTTCGATGCTTCCAATGTCGTGTGCCCGGCTCACAGCGCGGCTGACCGTGTAGAGGCGGTCGATCTCCGACAAACGCTTGCGTTCCAGCGAACGCTTTACCGCCATTTTCATTTCCGAGACTTCAACCGGCTTCAGAAGATATTCGTACGCGCCTAGTTGGATCGCCTCCAGCGCGCTATCCACCGAGCCATAGCCTGTCATCATCAGCGTTACCGTCTGCGGAGAACGCTTGCGAACCTCTGCAAGCACTGCCAGTCCGTCCACGCCGCGCATCTTCAAGTCCGTCAACACCACATCAAACTGTCGCTCGCGGATCGCCTGCACCGCGTCCCCGCCATTACTCGCGGCCTCAACCTCGTACCCTTCCTGTTCAAGGATGGCGCGCGCCGTCATCAGCACGCTGGGTTCATCGTCCACCAACAGGATTTTGGCTAGCATCGGCATACGTTAAAGGGCAAATCCCACAAACGATTAGATGCAGCTTCTGCTGTTTGCGTTTACAATTTTGCCACTCAACGGTACTTTGGAGCCACTTCTAGTTCATTCTGGGATAATTTTGGTATGTAAATCCACGAAAAAGCCGGTCCGAAGACCGGCTGGATATTAGACCCCTTTGTTTTCCTAGTTGCTGCTCTTTTGTGTACGCAGCTTTCCAGGGGTGAAATGATAGGGCGGCCAGGGGCCGCTCAACACCACTTCACAGTCTTTTAATTGGCTGATGGAAGATGTGTAACGATTTTGGTATTTGGCGATCTGGTCCGTGTCGATCAGGTGCGCGATGTCCAGCGTCATGCCTATCTCGACCTTCTTGCAGCTTACTTCCTCCTGCAAGGGATTGAACATCTTGTGTACCTGTACCGACAAAGCGCGCGCCTTGGTCTGTCGTTCCCGGTCCCGTCCAGCCCTCTCCCGCAATTTCAACAGATATTCGCCGCCGGCTTGCGTGGGGAGTTTTAACTCCGGTAGCCGCATCGCAGCACCCTCGCGGACGGTCACCTTCAAGTGCATCTCCGCCTTGCCGCGAAGTTGTTCTACGCTTTCGGTAAAGCTCTTCCGATTCGTCCGCACCGCGTGACGCAATGCTTCATCGCTATCGAAGATCGTGCCAAAGCGGAACGGTAATACGGTCCGGTTGCGGAAACACTCGCTTACCACCCGCGCGTGTTCCACAACAGATTGCTGCGCCAACTCGGTGTCGCGCGAATATTCGCTCACGATCACGGCAAAATCACCGCTCGGATAGGCAAATACTGGTGCGCCGTTTACGCCTCTAAGGTTCTCAATGGGGAACGGACGACGAACTCGCCCATTCGTGAACGTGCTCTGTTCCGTGATGCAGTACGCGTACCACGCCATTTCCGCTCTCCGTTTCAAACCGGACACGTTTGCTCGTGCACCGGACACAACCTCAGTGGGCCGACCTTCTTAACGTACGTGGAACTCGGGGGAGAGTTTTCTTGAAAGACGCGGACTTTGACTGACATCCGCATATCTTTAGAGTAGCCCTCTGGCTGACACTTGGCAATGCCAATGCCACAGTATTAAGGCATCGCCCCCAAACGGAGGTAACCTGACAGAGGGAAAAGCGAAGGGAAGGTCCCTAGAATCGTCATTGTGCGGCTACACGCCAAGGGGTGGCATCCGTCTTCCTATTGATTCCATGACAAATCCGGTAACGTTACGATTCGACCCCCGCATCCAGTGAGTATTCGGATTCCCTAATCAAGTCATTATCTTCCAACTTCTTGAACTCTCAGCCCTCCCCAGGACTGCAAAGCCCGCCACTCCAGCAGCTTAGAGGCACCCGATTTCGCCCGCAACTGCTCCAGTCAGAGTAGCTTCCGGTCAAACTCGCAATCCTGGGCACCTCCGCCTTACGCAATGGAGAACCGCTTGCTCCTCCTCGTATGTACTATTTTGTAATTATCCGTTCTCATCCCCCAGGCCCCCATGTCTCTCGATTACAACGCGTCGGATTCCTGTCCCCCAGAAAAATTCGTTTTGGAGGTCTTCTCTGAACTCGGCGAGCAGACGATTAAGCAGCGCTGGCGCGAGATCAACACCATCCTTCGCCTCAGCATGCTCAGCGGCTTGCAGATGCAGATGGACGCAACCTTCAACATGCTCTGCGACTTTGCCGCCGAAATCGTCGCCTTCGAACGAGGCATGGTCTATTTCTGGGACGAGGATCAGGCGCAGATGCACCTCCGCGTCGCCCGCGGAATGGACGACCCCGACACGGAAACCTACGCGCGCGGCAACATCCTGAACTTCTGGGCAGCCAAGTACAACCGCCCGCTCCTCATCACCGCCGGATTCAACCTCCAAGCCGACGCCTTGCTCGAAGGACTCAACTGCTCTTCCGCGCTTATCGTGCCCTTGTTCGTCAACAACCGTGTGATGGGGTCGCTCCAACTCTACGGATCGGAAGCTGACAGCTTCACTCGCGAAGATGCGCAACTGCTCTGGATTCTTTCCCTCGTCGGCGAAAGCCTGCTCACGCGCGACTATGGCAACGAAGGACTTATCCGCTTCGCCTTCACCGATTTCCTTACCGGACTCAAGACGCGCGGATTCTTCGAGCAGCAACTCGACCTCGAGATCAAGCGCGCCGAGCGTAAAAAAACTCCCATCGCGCTGCTCATGATCGACATCGATTTCTTCAAATCGCTCAACGATACCTACGGACACCATGTGGGCGACCAAGTGCTTCGCGACGTAGCCTCCCTCCTGGTCAAGGACATGCGCGAGGTAGATACCGTCGCGCGTTACGGCGGCGAAGAATTCGTCCTCATCCTTCCGGAAACGAATGGCCCGGGAGCCTTGCTGGTGGCGCAACGCCTGCGACGCGCCGTGGAACAGGCAAAATTTTTCGCCGGCTCCCCTCGCGCTATCGAGCATCTCACCATAAGTCTGGGTATCGCTGTCTTCGATCAGGACGCGCAGTTCAAACGCGACCTCATCGAATTCGCCGACGCCGCTCTCTATCAAGCCAAAGGATCGGGACGCAACTGCGTCGTTCTTTATTCCGATATTGCGGCTCGCCGCAAAGAGGTTTCCTAGCTCCACTATGCGTCCACGCTCGTCCAAGCCGGCGAACCCCTCCTTACTCGCGCCTCTACAGGTCTATTCCACTCCTCGCGGTCCGTCACAATCTCCATTCCCAAGAGTGACGCGCCAAGCCAATTCGCAGCATCAACCTGACCTTGCTCGCGCCTCGCGTCCCTGGCGCGTTCTGCACGCCTGCACTCGCGCGGACCTCCTCTATCCCCTCCTCGAAGCTGAACTCGCCATCGGAATGCGACCCGCCTTCGTTGCGCCCGATGGGCTCATCAAGCCCGAGGCGCTGCTCTACCAGCAACCTGCGGAGGATCCGGACATCTCGCTTATCACCGCCTGGCACGACGTGCGCAATTGGCGCAAAGTCCTGTTCGAAAGCGATCCCAACGCCGAAAGCGATTTGCTACATGCGCACTGCTTCACCGCCGGAATGGCCGGCGTGCGCAATTTCCCCGCCGTGGTTTACGACGTCAACGAGTGGATAGAAGACCACGCCAGCGATTCCGAACACACCTGGCTTGCGCGTTCCTTCCGCGTCGCCGAACAGTTTGTGCTGGCCCGCGCAGCGGCCGTGGTCACCCGCTGCCAATCCATGCGCCAAGCCGCCATCCATCGCGGCGCAAGTCCGGAGAACATCTTCGTTATCCCGCAGGCGATGGAAGATCCCGTGCCCGTCGAACGCGACCACCTGTGGTTGCAGTCGCTGGGAATCGCCGGCGCGAAGGACATTGTTCTCTACGCGCCCGATCACTACATCGCCCTCGGCGCCGACGGCAAACTCGCCCCCGCTTCAGAACAAATCCTCGCCGCCTTCGCCATCACCGATAGCGAAGTGGATGACTGTCATCTTTTGTTGGAGGTCGCCATCGACGCAGAAACCGCGTTGCGCGAAGCTCTTCAAGCCTACGACCTGGACAGCGTGCACACCATCACCGCCGACGATCGTTCGCGCGCCTACGCCTCGTCCGACATCATCATCGCCGCCCACACCTCGCACCCAGGCATCAGCACCGGAGCCAATCCCAGCGCCCTCGCCGCCCTCGCGTCGCACGCAGACATCAGCACCGGAGCCAATCCCAACGCCATCGCCGCCCACACCTCGCACGCAGGCATCAGCACCGGAGCCAATCCCAACGCCCTTGCCGCCTTCGCCGCTCGACGCGCGCTGCTCGCCGCCGACCTGCCCTGCAATCGCGACCTCTCACCCACCGGACGCGGATGCCTCTGGTACATCGACGACGACGCGCGCGACCTCGCGCATCGCGTATCGTTCCTCGCGCGCAATGCCGACTTCCGAAACGCCCTCGCCGACGCCGGACACGGCTTCTTCCTCGAAACCCGCAACTCCATCGCCGTAGCCCAACAGTACGACGCCGTCTATCGCCACGCCTTCGCCCGCCGCAAATCCAACAACCAATCCCCCAACACCCGCCTCCTCCCCATCCAAGCCGCGCTGTAGATAACCAGAGCTACGGTTCCCAGAACTCCAATGTGGCGCGAGCGCCCTCGCTCGCGGTCTTTGACCTTGACCTTGCCTTTGCCCTTGCCCTTGCCCTTGCCTTTGCCTTTGCCCTTTGCCTTTGACCTTGCTTTTGACCTTGCCTCGCGTGGGCCCGGACGCCCTCGTCCGCGGCGGGCGAGCGAACCTCGCCTTAGTTCTTGCTCTTGTCTTTGTTGTTTCACTGGAAGTGGTTTCGGTGGAAGCACCGGGCTTTAGCCCGGCGAATAAGGCCGGAATCAAGGGCTTTAACTGAAACAAGTTAAGCTCTATTGAACTATTTTTGTCACGAGAGGCATTCGTTCCAAAGCCGGGCGTGATTCAGTGGGACGAAGGATCACCTTTAAAGCAAACTCCTGTAAGTCGTTGGGGCTGGTAAATTCAATTTTCCTGCCGTCTTCAATCTCTCGTAAGCGGGCCGTATCGGCCCTCCATCTTGCGAGTTTGGAACGATAGGAAGACTTGTATATCAGTAGAATTTGATACACAAGAAAAGCCGACTGGTAAATAAGGTGAACCGGGTTTTTGTGTTTTCCGACATGCCGCTCAAAGTCACGTCGAGTATCTGGCAGGCGCTCGATTAGCGCCTCAATGGCTTCTTTCACCAGCCAGAATCGCGTGGTTTCCTCAAGCTCTATCACCACATACCTGAAGGAAGCCGCGTCAAATTGCAACTTCTTCAGGCGACGCTTCGCGCGACCAAGCGGACCGACCAGATGTTTCCCCATGTGATTCGCAATCTCATTTCGAGTCGCTCTATCGGGATTTCCTACGAGTGCCATCTGCGCCGCCTTTGACCTTAAATCACCAAATTACAAATTACCCAATTACCAATCACCCAATTACCACTTCCGTCCACGCTGCGCACCATGAAATCCACAATCGGCTGCGGCGTGTAAACAATCCCGTGCGTATCCGCTTCCTTCGGCGAGTATCCCTGGAAGAACCGCTCATAAACATGGTTTAAGAACGCCTGCTTTTCCGAGTAGTCGTCCTTGTCATCGGCGGCGCGCTCAATCGCCTTGTAGAACCTGTCGAGGCCGCTCA
>JBBRZF010000059.1:0-17583 GCA_038236965.1 Terriglobales bacterium
GGGCAACGAGTATGGCGCTGTTACCGGGCGCCCGCGCCGCTGCGGCTGGATGGATCTGCCGCTCCTGCGCTACTCCAACATGATCAACGGCACCAACTGGCTCGTCGTCACCAAACTGGATGTACTCGACGAACTCGAGAAGATTCCAGTCTGCGTGGGCTACAAAGTGAACGGCAAGAAGATGGAAGAAGTGCCCGCCCTCGCAACCGGATACGACACGATAGAGCCCATCCTCGAATCGATGCCGGGTTGGAACACTCCTACCTACGGCATCACCGAGCATGACAAATTGCCGAAGAAGGCGCAGGATTATCTGCGATTCCTGCAAAAGGAATCAGGCGCGCAGATCGGCATGGTCTCCACTGGCCCCGATCGCGACCAGACCATCTTCGTTCCTGAATTCGCGGAGATGATTCGCTCGGCGGCAAAAAAAGAAAGCTAAGAGTTTTAATGAAAGGCGCGGCTTCGGTCGCGCCTTTTTATTTTGGGGGAAGAACATGCTCGTTCTCGTCGTTACCTGGGAAGCCGACCAAGGCAAAGAATCAGAGGTGATCTCAACCTTCGCTAAGCTCGCCGAAGGCTCGCGCAAAGAAGCTGGTTGCCGCATGTACGTCGTTCATCGGCATGTGGAGGAGCCGCGCAAATTCCTGGTTTACGAACAGTACGACAATGAAGCCGCTCTGCAGGGGCATCGCGATTCCGCCCACTTCCAGCAATATGCCCTCAAGGAGCTGCCCGCGCTCGGCAAGCGTATTGACGCCGACCTCTACAACGAGCTCTGACCTGTTCGCCGGCAAATCCTGACGCACGCGCATGGCGTCACTCGACAAAAGGCCTTCCCGTGCAGGGAAGGCCTTCAACTGTTTCGATGCTAACTCAGAACTAAGAACTGGGTTTCGGCGCCTTGTCGCACATCAGCACGCCGCCAGAGGAATAGCTGTCCTTGGGCAGGTCGATGAATGTCACCACGACGGCTTCCGCGCGCGCTCCCGCTTCTTCCGCCATGGCGTCGGTGATGCGTTTGGCCAACCTGCGTTTCTGTTCCGTGCTGCGGCCTTCCAACAGCGAGACTTGAACTAACGGCATTTTCGCCCTCCGATTTCCGTGCAAACAGCAAACCCAAGGCGGGGCCCTGGGCTCACCGGTTAAATTGCTTTCCCTCACTTCGCCAGTTCGTAGCCGGAGAAGAAGAAACTCAGTTCGTAGCGCGCGGTATCTTCCGCGTCCGAACCGTGCGTCGCATTCCGCTCGATCGATTCTGCGTGCTTCTTGCGGATGGTTCCCTCTTCCGCCTTTGCGGGATTGGTAGCGCCCATCAAAGTGCGCCAGGTGACGATGGCATCTTCGCGCTCAAGCGCCAGTACGATGACCGTGCCTTCCGTCATGAAGTTGACCAGGGAATCGAAGAACGGCTTGCCGACATGGACCGCGTAGAATGCGGCGGCTTGCGCCTTCTTGAGATGGAGCATCTTCATCCCGATGATGCGGAATCCGTTGTCCTGGATGGTTTTGATGATGTCTCCGGAAACGTTCTTGGCGACGGCGTCCGGCTTGATGATGGCGAGTGTGCGCTGCAATGTCTTCATTCGATATTGTCCTTAATATCTTCTTTGATTAATAAGACGGCGCTTAGCGCGCCGCCTTCGTTCCCATAGCATTGACCAGCGTTTCACCAATCATGGCCGGAGACTTTGCGACGGCGATTCCTGCCGCTTCCAGCGCCTTGATCTTGTCGCTCGCCATACCCTTGCCGCCGGAAATAATGGCGCCGGCGTGTCCCATGCGGCGTCCCGGAGGCGCCGTCTGGCCAGCGATAAAGCTGACGACGGGCTTCTTAACATTTGCCTTGATGTAATCGGCAGCCACTTCCTCGGCGTTTCCGCCGATCTCGCCGATCATGATGATGGCTTCCGTTTCAGGATCTTCGTTAAACAGCTTCAGCGAATCCACAAAGTTGGTGCCGATGATGGGATCGCCGCCAATGCCGATCGCCGTCGATTGGCCGATGCCGCGTGTCGTGAGCTGATAGACAGCCTCGTACGTGAGCGTGCCAGAGCGCGAGACGATGCCGACATGGCCTTCCAGGTGGATACGCCCCGGCATGATGCCGATCTTGCATTTGCCGGGCGAGATGATGCCCGGGCAATTCGGTCCGATGAGACGCGACTTACGGCCCTGCATGTATTCCCATGCATAGACCATGTCGCGCGCCGGAACGCCTTCGGTGATACAGACGATGAGCGGAATCTCCGCGTCAACGGCTTCCATGATGGCGTCTGCCGCGAACGGGGGCGGCACGAAAATGACCGTTGCATTGGCGTTGGTCTGGTCCTTCGCCTCCTGCACGGTATTGAAAACGGGCCAGCCCTCATGCGTGCTGCCGCCCTTGCCGGGCGTTACGCCACCGACAACGTTGGTGCCGTACTCGGCGCAACCCTTGGCATGAAATGTGCCTTCGCGGCCAGTGAGGCCCTGCACGATCAAGCGAGTATTCTTATCGACTAATACGCTCATAGGATCCTCTTATTTCCCCGCCGCCGCGGCGACGACTTTCTCTGCCGCGTCCTTCATGTTCTCGGCCACAATGAAATTCAATCCGCTCTTTTTCAGGATCTCGCGTCCTTCTTCGACGTTGGTTCCTTCAAGTCGCAGCACCATCGGCAACTGGATGTTCGTCAGCTTGGCCGCCTGTACCACTCCGGCAGCCAACGTATCCACGCGCAGAATGCCGCCGAAAATATTGATCAGCACGGCCTTCACGCTCTTGTCGCTCAGCAGAATCTCAAACGCGTGTGTGACCTGGTCGGCCGTCGCGCCGCCGCCCACATCGAGGAAGTTCGCCGGCATGCCGCCCGCAAACTTGATGATGTCCATGGTCGCCATCGCCAGTCCTGCGCCGTTCACCATGCAGCCCACGTTGCCGTCGAGTTTGATGTAGTTGAGTCCGTGCTTGCTGGCTTCCACTTCGAGCGGATCTTCTTCCGTGATGTCGCGCAGGTCTTTCATTTCCTTGTGGCGATACATCGCGTTGTCGTCGATGTTCACTTTCGCATCGAGCGCGAATACGCGACCATCGGTCGTGGTGATGAAGGGATTGATCTCGAACAACGAGGAATCCGTATCGTCATACGAGTTGTAGAGCGCCATCATGAACGCCACTGCCGGACCGATGAACTTCGCCTCGAGGCCGAGCTTAAAGGCGATCTTGCGTGCCTGGAAGGGCTGGAATCCGACCGAAGGATCGATGTATTCTTTGATGATCGCGTTCGGATCTTTTGCCGCGACCTCTTCGATCTCCATGCCACCCGCAGCCGACGCCATGAACACAGGACGCGAAACCGAGCGATCCAGCAGGATGCCCAGGTACATCTCGCGTGCGATAGGCAGAGTCTCTTCCACCAGCAGGCGCTGAACCTTTTTGCCTTCGGGCCCCGTCTGGTGCGTGATCAGCTGCATGCCGATCATCTTGTCCGCGAACTGGCCGGCTTCTTCCACCGACTTCGAGATCTTCACGCCGCCGCCCTTACCGCGGCCTCCGGCATGTATTTGTGCCTTGACCACAACGCCTGTAGCTCCGTTGCTCATCAAGTCCTTGGCAGCGCGTTCTGCTTCGTCGCGCGTTTCGACCATCGTTCCGCGCGGAACCGCCACTCCATATTTCGACAGGATGGCTTTCGCCTGGTACTCGTGAATTTTCATAATGTGATTGAGTGCTGCTGGAGTAAACCTTTCTACAAATCTGCTTATCGGCCGGAACACTTATCGTGAACCGTCAATTATATGTTCCCAACTAACCATTCGCAAACGCACGAATGCGCGGCAGCGACAACTCCCGCCCACCGCGCATTTCCAGCCATTCCCCTGATGTCAGATCCCGCCCGCTACTCCGGACGGCTACATATATCTGTTCCACGCCAGGTTCACGATATCGCTGATGACCTGCGCGTAGGAGCGCCCATCTTTCTTTGCGGCCATCACGAATTCCGCTCCGCTGAACAACCACGGATTGGGATTCGCTTCGATGACGTAAACGTCGCCCGCGGCGTTGAGGCGCATATCGATGCGCCCGTAGTCGCGCAACTTCAGTGCGCGGTACGCAGCCAGGGCCGTGTGCGACAGCTTCTCCCGCGTCTCGTCGTCCAGGTCTTCCGCCGGAGCCGACTTCGTCACCTTAAAGGCGTCGGTGCCCTTCAGGAATTTCACATCCTGTCCGGCGATGCGCGGCGTCCCCTTCGGCAACTTGGATAGATCAAGCTCTATCAGCGGCAGCACCTGCGGATTTTCGTTACCGATTACCGCCGCATAGATCTCCCGGCCCTCGATGTACTCCTCAATGAGCACAGGCGAATCGAATTCCTGGTGGATGTAGTCGATGCGCTCCATCAACTCCTTCACGTTCTCCACCACCGAGCCTACGTCGATGCCGATGGAGCCGTCTTCTGAAGTCGGCTTAACGATGAGAGGAAAATTGATGTCGTGCGAGTGATCGAGTCGTCCGCGATACGAGGTCGCGAAGTTCGGCGTCTTGATGCCATGAAACTCGAACAGTTTCTTCGCCAGCGCCTTGTCCTGCGCTAGGTAGAGCGCCTGCGGGCCGCCGCCCGTGTACGGGATCTGGAGCAGGTCGAGATAGGCGGCGATGTTCTTATCCATGGTGTCGTCGCCCGCGAACGATTCGGTCAGGTTGAAGATCAGGTCGGCGTTGCTCTTTGCGAGCGCCGTCAACGACGAAACTTTCCCGTCGAGTATCTGGTAAAAGGGCTGGTGGCCGAGTTTGGTCAGCGCTTCGAATATCTCTTCGCGGTCGTGTTTCTCCGGCTTGCGCTTGCGGCGAGGCGGTGTCTTCTTCTTGCCTTTAGCCTTCGTCGGTTCAGGTTCGGGCTCCTGGATGGACCCCGGCTCGGGCGGTCCCGCTTCCCAAGTGTCGTACAGCACGGCTACTTTCATCTCTGCCATAAGCCCTCAATTAAGATGCGGCTACTCACCGCGTCGGCTATGTCAATTCGTAAAAGTTGCTGAATCCGTTTGCTGATCCAGTCCCTATCGCGTGCTACGGCTGCACAAATTTTCCTCGCGTTATGTAGTTCATCGCCAGCGCGGTAATGTACACCGCGATCTCCGCCAGATATACGCGCTCGCACTTCTCATCCGCGCGCAGATTGAGTTCGCCTACGCGTGTCTCGATGGCTTCCACCAATTTCTTTACCAGCGGACGCTGCACTCCGGTCCAGTAATTCACTTTGTCGACCAGCGTCTTGCGGTTGTCGCGCAGCAGATTCACTGCTGGACGTATGCCTTTGCGGCGACGCTTCGACACGTTGAAGATATCGACGAGGTCGGTATCAAGCGCAAGTTCGCCGGGCGAAAGCTGCTCATCGAGCGCCTTCTGATAGAAGTCCGCGACCGTGAATTCCATCTCGTCCACGGTGATGTCGGTGTATCCGTGGGCGCGCAGGGGATCGACCTTGCCGAACTGGCGGCCGATGCGATCCATGTAGAGCAACTTCTTCATTGCTCCCCAACCTTTGTAACGCTTGCGCCATTGCGAGTGCGGCGTCATCCAGACGGCGAACGTTTCCGCAAAATCTTCGTCCGGATGTTTCTGCGCGTACCAGCCTTCCATGTGGCGGACGAACTGGCGGGAGAAGGCTACGGGGCGGTAGTCGTCGCGATAGGGGCGGCGGAAGGGGCCAAAGAGGTCGCGCCACTCCTGCGTCTTGAACAACTGGTAGGCGTAGTTGAACGCGTGTCCAGCTTCGTGGCGCAGATACATCATGATCTGCTTCGAGTCTTCGAGGTCGTTCATCTCGCGCTCGAGGCGTTGGAGTTTGGGATCGGCTAGATAGAACGGGATGCCGATGACGGGCTCGCCCGAGGGACAGCCCCATTCGTCGCTCAGGTAACAGGTGGGGCGGAACTTGTGGAGACCTTTAGCATCCAGTTCGGCGTAGAGCTGGTGGACGAAGCGTTCGAGTGGCGAACCTTCGAGCTTGAGTCCAAGCTCGTGGATAGGTTTCGCCAACATCTCCTGCACTTCTGGCGGAGCTTTTTCGAAGGCGCGCACTGTGGGCAGAGCGTAACACAGCCGAAAGAGGATTTGTAAATTGGTAATTTGTAATTGGGCAAGTAAGAGGCGAACCCTACGGTCGGAGGCCGGCGGTTAACCTTGCTGCGGTATCCTGTCCACTCATGCCTTCGTACCCTAAATCTTCACGTCTCGCTGTTCTCGCGCTGGCGACCGCTGTCTGCTTCTGGGGCACGGGATTCTACTTCGGCAAGATCGCACTTGCGGAAATGTCGGTCACGTACAACGTGACGTTGCGCTTCGTCGTCGGAGCGCTCATTCTCTCCTTCTTTCTGCCGAAGCGCGGGACTTATGCTCCCAAGGATTTCCGGCTCATCCTGCTGGCGAGCTTTGTCGGGATTCCTGTGCAGTTCCTCATACAGTTCAAGGGACTGCAGTTGACGACCGTGTCGCACGCGTCGCTGATGATCGGCACGCTGCCGGTGCTGCTGGCCTTGAGCAGCGTCTTGTTCATGCATGAACGTTTGCGTCCACTGGAGTGGGTGGCGCTGGGCGTTTCCACTTGCGGCGCGGTGCTTATCGCGAAGTCGAGCGCGCAATCCACGGGCATTGCGGGGCCTAGCGTTCTCGGGGATGTGATGGTCGTCGTCTCCATGCTTGCTGCGGTGGTGATGATCCTGGTCACGAAGCGGCTGATGCGCATCTACAATCCGCTGCAGCTCACGGCATCGTTCATCGCAATGGGCACGCTGATGCTGGTGGTTGTTCTGCTGGTATCGCAGCCAATCAACTTCCACTATTCGGCTCGTGCGTGGACTGCCGTCTTCGCACAGGGGACGCTGGCCACTGCGATTGCCTATGTCTGCTGGAACTGGGGGCTGTCGCATATGGCGGCAGCGCGAACCGGCGTATTCGTGAACCTGGAACCGCTGGTTGGAACTCTGTTAGGAGTAGCGTTGCTCCACGAGCGTCCTGGACCGTTGACGTTTGTTGGCGGAGCGATGATCGTTCTTTCGGCTTTCTATCTGACCTCACAACATGAGTTCTGAGGGATTTTCCTCTGGCGCCGGGGGTACCCCCCTGTTTTTCCTTTTTCTAAAATCCTTGTTTTCAATGGTTTAGCGGGAAGTTCCCGCTAAAATATTGATTCATATGGCTTTAGAGGCAAGAATATTGAAAACAGGGCGGTTACAGGCAGTTGCCAGTTGCCGGTTGCCGGTTGCCAGTTGGCAGTTGGCAGTAAAGGTAAAGTCAAAGTCGAAATGCCGCGCAAATTAGGCGCGGAGTTTGTTGTTTTGATCTCTATATCTAGTATGACAGGTTGGAGGGGGTCAACTGGACATGGTTGGGAAGTTTATCTTTGCTTTGGAATGAGAGGGTTGCGAGGAAATCAAGATTTGAAGCCCTTGACAAGGTTATTGGGGAGATCACAGGCCTGCCACGGATTTTCGCGGATAGGCGCGGATTGAGATATTAGGGGCGGTGAGAGCTTGTTGAGAAAGTGCTCACGGAAATGGCGAATTTCTATTCACAACGAAAACACGAAGGTCGAGCCGGATGGAAGTTTAGTGGTGGGATCGCGATATCTCAACAGCTATCGCGTAACGCTCTGCTCTTTGTACGTCTTGAGATACACGCCTTCGATACCGATAATTTCAATCGGATGTCCGCCGCTCATCCTATACATCACCGAGATTCCGTCGCCTACTTCGGACCTGGTTGTACAACAACGGCTCCACGTCTCCACTGCGAACACCAACTTGTTGCTCCGCTTGCAGGAGACGCCTTGCCGTTTGCGCGTCCGTGTCGGCAATCGAAGACGGATGGTCGGTGTACTCAAACTGGACAATCTTGAAGTCGAGTATTCCACGTCCCATGCCACGCACTCCTGCTGCGTCCCACCTCTTCGCCAGCACTGTCGCGTATGCTTTCCGCGCGGTCTTTGTGGCCATCATTTCGTGTTCAAAACGTTCGCTGTACCAGCGAGCGAACGAAACCAGCAAAATGGTCGTACACACTACGGCAATCAATACAATTACGCGGATGCGTGTTCGGGCGTTCACCGTCAGCACTTTATGCGCCTTTTTGCGCGACTTCCACGATTACTGTTGGTAACAGGACATCCCATAACCTATCCAGCTCCCCCCCAATTTCCTACTTGATCTCCACTTTCTGCATGTAGCGGGCGATGTCCACGTTCCAGTGGAGTTCCTTTTCTATGGCGGCTTTCAGCATGGTGGAGGCTTCGGGATCGCCGTGCACGAGGTGCGTTACTTGCGGCGGCTTGGTGAAAGTATGCAGCCACTCGAGCAATTCCGCCGTATCGGCGTGATCGCTGAATTGTTCCAGCGCGGCGATATGGGCGCGTATGGGAACGATCTCTCCGAAAATTTTTACGGTGGTCGCGCCGTCCTTGATCAGGCGTCCGCGAGTTCCGACGGCTTGGAAGCCGATGAAGAGTACAAGGTTGCGCGGGTCGGGCAGACGCTGTAACAGGTGATGCTGTATGCGTCCGCCGGTGGCCATGCCGCTGGAGGAGACGATGATACAGGGGAATCGCGAGTCGTTGATCTTCTTTGACTCATCGGAGGTGCTGGCAAAATGGAAACCTTCCCACTTTAGGGGAGAGCCATATTTGGCGATCAACTCCTTGGTGTCGTCGGTGAATTCTTCCGTGTGTTCCAGGAAGATTTTCACGGCGTTGATGGCCATCGGGCTATCGGCGAAGACTTGCAGGCGCGGAATCTTTCCTTCTTCCATCAACTGCTTGATGAGGAAGAGGAATTTTTGTGTGCGCTCGACGGCGAATGCCGGAACGATGACGCTGCCGCCGCGGCGAACCGTGTCGGTGATTAGGCGGGCCATCTCGGGACGCGGGTCGGTGGTGGGATGCACGCGGTTTCCGTAGGTGCTTTCCATGACGAGGATGTCGGGAGATTCGCCTTCTTTCGGACCGGAGTGGATGACTTTTCCGGGAGCCGTTCCGCTATTGCGAACGCGTCCGATGTCTCCGGTAAAGAGCAGAGTGCGGGTGATGCCGCCGGCATTGAGGGTGACCTCCGTCATGGCGGCGCCGAGGATGTGGGCCGAGCGCACGAATCGGAAGGAGAGCTGTTTGCTGAGTTCGACGGTCTGGCCGAAATCGACGGCGGTGAAGAATTCCAGCGCCTTCTCGGCGTCTTCCAGGGTGTAGAGCGGCAAGGCGGGTTCGTGCTTCGAAGATTTTCGCTTGTTATGGAATGCCGCGTCTTCCTCTTGGAGATGGCCGGCGTCGCGCAAGAGCAGACCGCAAAGTTCCACCGTGGCGGGCGTCGCGTAGACGCGTCCGTGGAAACCCTCTTGCACCAATCTCGGAATCCATCCGGAGTGGTCGAGGTGAGCGTGCGTGAGCACCACGCTTTCAATATCTTTCGCGGGGATGGGCGTATCCTGCCAATTCTTTTCACGCCACTCTTTAGGGCCCTGGAACATGCCGCAATCTATAAGAGCCTGGTAGCCGTCTTTGCCATTCAAATCGGAGGAAGTATTGATGAGGTGTTTGGAGCCAGTAACCGTGCCTGCTGCGCCGAGGAATTCGATATAGCTCACGATTCGCCCTTCTCCGCTGGTGCGGGTAAGCAGCGCAATGCGCGACTCTTGGAGACGCTATTGCGCTTTGGGTATGGGTGGAAAAACAAAGACGTGGTCTTTACGATCGTACTCCGGCACCGTGCCATCGTTCACAACAAGCTGATCGGGATGGCCGGGGAACGTGATCCGTAATACGGCTTTTCCGTTGGCTTTCACCAACGCGTGGGTGGAACGCGTGCCCGCGGGAGAACGCACGACTATGACCGCATCCGCCTGCACGTTGCCGGAATTTGAAACGGTTACGGTAACGATAAAGCTCTTCATCAACGATTCGCGGGGATAGGCGGAATCGATCTTGAACTGCGCCAGGCCCTTGTCGCGATAGACCCAATCATCGAAGAACCATTCCAGATCATTCTTGGGAGCGTGCACATCGACGGGCGTCTCCACCAATGATTGCAGGTACGCCGGTTGCAGGTCGGCTTCCGGACGATAGTTATGGATCGCCTGCTTCAGTGCGTCGTCGCCGACGAGCTGCCGCAGCATCACCCAGACGTAGGCGCCCTTTACGCGAAAGAATATCTCGTCGTTGGTGGTCGAAAGAGGCTGCGGAACCGATTTGCTCTCGTTGTTCGGAGTGAGTCCGAGTTTCTCCGCGGCGGCCAATCCCGGAACCATTTGCTGCAGATAGGCGAGACCCGCATCACGACTTCCGGTCAAGCTCTCCACGACCAAAGTCTGCATGAAGTGAGCAAGGCCTTCCTGAATCCATTTGCGCTGCGAGTGGAAGGAGGCATGGACGATGGGATGAACAACGCTCAACAGGCGGTTGGTGTCATCCACGGCACGCAAGGGCAGAAAGAGGATGGAGCCACTTTCAAAAGGCGAGGCCAGCGGGTCGGTCAACTCGATGATGGTGAGCTTCTCGCGCTGTTCACCGAACCACTCGGCCACGATCGGCATGTCTTTTTCTGCGGACGTAACGTAATCGCGCGCCAGCGCGGTATGCTCCGCCACGTGCAACATGGTGAGGTGCGGGCGATCCATAGCTTCGTATTTCGCCAGCGCGAAGGTGGGAACGTTCGTCCCCATACGCCGGAAGGAAGCGATTGCGCGATCCCCCGTGGACTTCACTTCCTCCGCGTTGCTGGCCAGCGTTAGTCCGGGAGGAAGAAGGAAGGTCACGACGAGGGTACTGGTGGCGTGTTTCTGCATCCATAGGGCTTCGGCGTCAAAGACCGTGGTGCCTTCGCTCAGGCTGACGGCGTCGAGCGCAACCGGGAACCATGTCACGTAACCGAAACCGCGCACGCCCATGAAGAAGGTGGATAGCTCATCCCAATCCGTGCGGTAAGCGGTGTCGGCGGGTGTGCCAATGCGTTCCAGCCGCGCCGCGCTCTTCTGGATGGTGCCCTCGTAGGCGACCTCCAGCGTGACGCTGGCGTGCGGTGCGACCGATTGCGGCAGCGTGACCACGGCATCCGACACAGCGCCTGTGTGGTCGATGTCCGTGGTATAAGGCTGCGCCAGGTAAGGAACGGTCTTGCCGTTGATTCCGATGGCCGTCCAGACAAGCGAAGAACTGATCTGCAAATCGATGTCGCGTTGCGGTGCGTTGGAATCATTGCGCAACGTGACTTTGCCGCGAACGGCAAAACCGTGCGTCTCGGGCGCGATGCGAACTTCCAGGTCGTAGCGGGTAAAGGTGAAGGCGTTGCGATCCAATGCCGAAGCGGCAGAGGAACACGAGAGCACCAGCACGACGACGCACAGCAAGTGCGAGATTTTTGGGTAGCTCATTTGGATCGTTTGATCGCCTTGTTCCTGGCAACGCGTCGTTGACGCGCCACTTCGTACATCACGATGCCGCCCGCCACGGAAACATTCAGCGACGACATCTCGCCCGACATGGGAATGGAAACCAGCAGGTCGCACTTCTTGCGCACCAGTTCGTGCAGGCCCTTGCCTTCCGCACCCAGCACGATGGCGCAATGCATGTTGTAGTCGAGGTCGTCATAGGTTTGTGTGCCGCGTTCGTCGAGACCTACGACCCAGATATTCTGCGACTTCAATTCGTCGAGCGTGCGCGCGATGTTGACCACGCGTGCGACGGAAATATGTTCGGAAGCTCCGGCAGAGGCTTTCACCACCGTTCCGCTGATTCCGGCAGCGCGACGCTCAGGGATGACGACGCCATCCACACCCGCGCCATCGGCCGTGCGCAAGAGCGCGCCCAGGTTATGCGGATCTTCAACGCCATCGAGGACCAGGAGGAAGGTATGTTCCCCCGCCTTGTTGTCGATGATCGCCTGGAGTTCGGAAAATCGCTTGCGCGAGGTAAAGGCCATCACGCCCTGGTGCGTGTTGACGTTGGTGGTGCGATCGATTTCTTCGCGGGGGACAAAGCGTACGGAAATTCCCTGCCCTCGCGCTTCGTCGACAATGCGCTGAACGCGCGGATCGCTGCGGTCCTTGGAGACCGCCAGGTAATCGAATCGCCGCTCGCGCGACTTCAAGGCTTCGCTGACGGCGTGTATGCCGTAAATGACGTCATTCATGGAACCTTTAGTTTACGTCATGCCGCAAGCGCGGTCAGCATCGGCCACTCTTTGTTAGACTTAATACACGCGTGGGCGGGAACCTTGTTAAAGAAAAACGACGTTTACATCGTCTCGGCCGTTCGTACGCCGATTGGCAAATTCGGCGGTTCTCTCTCTTCCATGACGGCGGCGGACCTGGGCGTTGTCGCCGCCAGAGCGGCCATCGAGCGCGCCGGGGTGCGTCCCGGCCAGGTGCAGGAAACCATCTTCGGCAACGGACGTCAGGCTGGAGGCGGCCCGAATCCCGCTCGACAGATATCCATCCGCAGCGGCGTTCCGGAAACCTCCACCGCCTACACGGTCAACATGGCCTGTGCTTCCGGCATGAAAGCCATCGCGCTCGCCTACGAAGAGATTGCCAACGGCAACCTGCAATGCGTGCTCGCCGGAGGCACGGAATCGATGTCGCGCCTGCCCTACTACCTGGACGGCGTTCGCTGGGGATACAAGATGGGCAACCAGGAACTGGTCGATGGCATGGTTCGCGACGGTTTTTTCTGTCCTGTGGCGAAGATGCTGATGGGCGAAACCGCCGAAGTTCTCGCCGAGCAATACGACATCCGGCGCGAAGAGCAGGATGAATATGCGCTGACATCTCAGCAACGCGCGGAAGCAGCCATCCACGCTGGACGCTTCGATAACGAGATTGTTCCCGTCACCATCGAAACAAAACAAGGTTCGATAGTTTTCTCGCGCGACGAACATCCCTTCCTGGGCGCGACCCTAGAAAAACTCGGCAAGCTCGCGCCCGTGTTCTCGAAAGATGGAACCGTCACCGCAGGAAATTCTTCGGGCATCACGGATGGAGCCGCAGCCATGGTCCTCGCCAGCGAAGCCTTCCTCCAGGAAGAACGGCTTGAGCCTCTGGCGCGCATCGCTGCCATCACCTCGGCCGGAGTCGATCCGCGGACCATGGGCATTGGCCCGGTTCCGGCGATGCAGAAGATGTTCGAGCTTCACGGACTGGAACTCGCCGACTTCGACCTGGTAGAACTCAACGAAGCCTTCGCCGCACAGGTACTCGCCTGCGACCGCGAACTCCACTTCGACCGCGATAGCCTCAACGTGAACGGCGGAGCCATCGCTCTCGGACACCCAATCGGCGCCAGCGGAGCGCGCATTACCGTCAGTCTGATCCACGAACTAATCCGGCGAAACGGAAAACGCGGGGTGGCCACGCTCTGCGTAAGCGGCGGCATGGGAATGGCCATGGCCGTCGAAAGCTGCCGGGAACTGGCGACAGAGATTCATTCGAACGAGTTCTGGCCGAGAGGGAACGACTAAGAACCAGCTGGTTTATTCTTTGCGTCTTTCCCCCTGCCCCATCCGTATCTACCCACGAGATGGTTGGAACATTACAATTCGCAGCGGTACCTTCCATTGAGGCCTGGATGCACGAAGGCGCGGAGATCGCTCGAGGATTGAGAAAGAACGATCCTGAACTGCTGGACCGCTTGATAGACACCTATCAGCACCGGCTCTTCCGCTATCTGCTGTACTTCACGCGCGACCAGCAATTTGCCGAAGACCTCTTTCAGGAAACATGGGTTCGCGTGCTGGAGCGCGGCCGCCAATTCGATCCGCGCTGGAAGTTCGAAACATGGCTCATCTCGATCGCGCGCAATCTTGCCATCGATACCATCCGACGCCGCCACACCACGAATTTCACCGACCTCGAAAACGAGGACGATGACGGTGCCAGGTTCGATGTCGCTGATGAACGTTCGCTGGTTGCGATGGAGCGCGTGGTACAGAACCAGTTGGATGAACGCGTCGCTGAAGCCGTGCAGCATCTGCCTCCGCTTTATCGCGAGGCGCTGGTATTGCGCTTCCAAGAGGACATGAGCATCGAGGAAATCTCGCGGGTGGTGAACTCTCCGTTATCGACGGTCAAATCGCGGCTGCATCGCGGACTCGCGATGTTGGCCGACCGTCTGCGCGCACTGAAGATCATTTCTGGCGAGGTGCAAGGGTGAAGTACGAAAACGATCACCTCCGCGCGCAAGCGTTGCTGGCGGAATCGCTGACCGATTCGCTGCCTGCTGATGACGCCCGCTGGCTCGGTGCGCATCTTCGCGAATGTCCCGCTTGCGAGGCGGTGTTGGCCGCACAGCGCGATGCCATCCACGTTTTAAAGACCATCCCCGCGCGTACGCCTGCATTTTTGGCGGCGCTCACTAAGGCCCGCGTCCATTCGCGCCGACGCCAGATAGAAGAGAGCCGCCAGCGAATGCAGCTACTGGTGATCTCTTGCGTGCTGGCACTGGCATGGACCGTCGCCTCCATGCCCATCGCATGGGAGCTCGTTCAGTGGTTTGGAGTTTCGAGCCCGGTCACGGCAAACGCTGTCTGGTGGGTGGCCATCGTGTGGTTCTGGGCTGCGCCGGCCCTGGCTGGAGCCGCGCTGGTATTCACCCATCGCGAAGGACAAAGTTCCCTGTTCCGTTCCGCCATGATGAGGAGGTTGGGACATGAGTGAGATGAATCAAATGCCCGCAAACATAGCCGCAAACAGCAACACTCCCGCGCGCACCACCTTCGCAGACGAACTGCGCATCATCCCTGCGTGGGCCAGCGCGTTCGCTATCTGCGCATTTGTCGCGATGCAGTTGATCTTCCAGCTCATCGTACCGACTCGCCCACATCCTCCCAGCCCGCTCACTACGACTCTGCTTGGCTTGTTTGCCGGCGTCGCTGTCGCCATCTTCATCTTGCTTGTGGGCTATGTAAATGCCGATTCGCGACGTCGCGGCATGAATGCCTGGCTGTGGACGGTCATCGTATTCTTCATCCCCAACGCATTCGGCTTCATCGTTTACTTCCTTGTGCGGCAGCCCATGTTCACCACTTGCCCGCACTGCGGATCCACGCTGCAACCGCATTTCCGCTACTGTCCCAAGTGCGCCACACCGCGAATCGCCGTCTGCGGACACTGTTCCACACCCGTCCAGCCCGGCGACCAATTCTGCAATAACTGCGGACGCATGCTCGCCGAACCCATGAAGTAGGAGCGGGGCAGTCCCGATTCTTTGAGCCCATTCTTTGAATCCAGTTGCTCCCTCCCGCTATACTGATTGCAAACATTGAGTGGGAGTTGGAATGTCACTGTCCGTGGTCATAGTCGATGATGAGCAGTTGGCGCGCGACGAACTCGCGTACCTGCTGAAGTCCGTCCCGGAAATCGACGTGGTCGCTCAGGGCAAAAATGGTCTGGAAGCCATCAGCCTGGTCAAGGAGTTCTCGCCCGACATCCTGTTCCTCGACGTCCAGATGCCCGGACTCGACGGCTTCGGCGTCATCAAGAAGCTGCTGGAAAAAAAGTTGCCGCTCCCCCAGATCATATTCGGCACGGCTTTCGACCAGTACGCCGTCAAGGCCTTCGAAGTAAACGCCATCGATTACCTGCTGAAGCCCTTCGACAGCAAGCGCGTGGAACAGGCAGTGGAGAAGGCTCGCAAGAATCTGGAACCTGCTTCCGACCCGAACGAAAAACTGGACACGCTCGTCCGCATGCTGGAACAGAACAAGCCGCAGACTTCGAAGATTCTGCTGAAGGCCGCCGGACGTTTGTTCCTGGTGGACCAGAAAGACATCTGCTTCGCGTCCATCGAAGACGGCGTCATCACCGTGGTGGCCGCCAACATGGAAGGGCAGTCCAACTGCCGGACGCTGGAAGAATTGCTCGCCGCGCTCGACCCCGGCCTTTTCTGGCGCGCGCACCGTTCCTATCTTGTGAACATCAATCGCATCAAGGAAGTCGTTCCCTGGTTCAAGAGCTCCTACCAGATTCGCATGGACGACAAAAAGCAGACCGAGATTCCAGTCAGCCGCGCACAGACAAGGCGTCTGCGCGAATTGTTCGGACTTTGAACAGAAAACTAAAGGCGAAAACCTTGAGCCGTATGGGGCGCAGGCCCATTTACCTTTATGCCCCTTTCTCTCATCATGAGTAACGCTTTTGGCCGTAGTGCCCTTTACGGCTGTATAATTCCAGCTATTCGCTACCTATGAAAGCTTACGTCTACGTCTCGCTCAAGAAAAGTGTGCTCGATCCACAGGGCAAAACCATTCACGGTGCGCTTACCAAGATGGGTTATAAAGGCGTCGAAGATATCCGCCAAGGAAAGTATTTCGAGTTGACGCTAACTTCCGCCAGCCATGATGACGCAAAGGCGGAGGTGGAGCGTATGGCGCGTGAAGTCCTGACCAATCCGGTCATCGAAGAATTTCGCTACACGCTCGAAGACTAGTTGACCTCGATCCAGGGCTGAAAGCTTCGAATTGGCAGGGGTTCGCGGTATATTCAATCATCAGGAACTCAGGCATTCTTTCGTACTCTGCGCAGGGGGGGATCAATAACGTGTGCGGCATTGTTGGATATGTAGGTAAAAAGCGTGTTGTGCCGGTCATCATCGACGGATTGCGTCGTCTCGAATATCGCGGATACGATTCCGCCGGAATCGCCGTTGCCGGCAATGACGCTGGATTGCAGATTCGTCGCGCTGAGGGCAAGCTTCGCAATCTGGAAGAAGTCATCAAGCTGAAACCGCTGGATGGCACCTATGGCATCGGCCACACCCGCTGGGCCACCCACGGACGTCCCACGGAAGAGAACGCGCACCCGCACCGCGATTGCACCGGACACATTGTCGTCGTCCACAACGGCATCATCGAGAATTACGTTCCGCTCAAAAAGAAGTTGCGTGAAGAAGGTCACACCTTCACCACCGAGACGGACACGGAAGTCATCGCCCATCTTGTCGAAAAATATCTGGTCAAAGAAAATCCCGACCACAAGGTGAACCTGGAAGAGGCCGTTCGAAAGACGGTCAATCAGCTTACCGGCGTCTTCGCGCTCGCCGTCATTTCCGTGGATGAGCCCAACAAGATCGTCGCCGCACGCAACGGCCCGCCCGCCGTCATAGGCCTGGGTAAAGACGAATACTTCGTTGCCTCCGATGTTCCGGCCATCCTGTATCACACGCGCGATTTGTTCTTCCTCGCCGATGGCGACCTCGCGGTGCTCACGGAAAACGGCGTGAAACTGACCGACTTCGAGGGCAAGCCCATCGAACGCCAGGTGCAGCACATCACCTGGGACCCGATCATGGCAGAAAAAGGCGGATTCAAGCACTTCATGCTCAAGGAGATTTTTGAGCAACCGCGCGCCGTCCGCGATACCTGGCTTGGGCGCGTCTCGCTCGACTCGGGCAAGGTCTTCCTTGATGAGATGGAGATCACGGAAGCCGACTTCAAGAATCTGAATAAGGTGAACATCACCGCTTGCGGCACCAGTTGGCACGCCGCGCTGGCTGGCAAGTTCATGATCGAAAAGCTTGCAAAGGTTCCAGTGGAAGTGGATTACGCCAGCGAATTCCGCTATCGCGA
>JBBRZF010000060.1:0-17463 GCA_038236965.1 Terriglobales bacterium
CCGCGCTCCCGTTCCATGCCTGCTGCGTTGATTCGCTGGTTCCCATTCGTCCCGCGCGGCGAAACTGGTAGACTTTTTCCGTGCCCGCAAAGAAGAAACCCGCCAACGTAGAAGCTGAAACTGCCGTCCCCGCCGAACCCGCGCGCAAGCCCGTCCTGCCTCCCGACCCCGGCGGCCAAGGACGCGTCTTCCTCATCGACACGATGTCGTTCATCTTTCGCGCCTATCACGCGATGGCCCGCCAGCGGCCGATGTCCACCAAGACCGGGGTACCCACCAGCGCGACTTACGTCTTCGTGAACATGCTCAACAAGCTGCGAAAGGACTTCAATCCCGAGTACATCGCAGCCGTGTACGACGTCTCTGCCCCGACCTTTCGCGATGAGCAGGCCTCGGCCATGCCCAGCCAGCGCAAGTTCGACAAGGCCACGCAAGCCTACGTGCAAGTGGAATACGCGGGCTACAAGGCGAACCGCGCGGCCATGCCGGAAGACCTGGCGCAGCAGTTGCCCTACATACGCCGCGCGCTCGACGCCTACCGCATCCCCATCCTCGAGATGCCGGGCTTCGAGGCCGACGACGTGATCGGCACGCTCGCGCAAAAAGCTGCAAAGGAAAACTTCCCCGTGTACGTGGTCTCCAGCGACAAGGACATGTTGCAACTGGTCACCGAGCACGTCTGCGTGCTGAATCCTCCGAAAGACAATTTGCTCTGCGATCGCGCCAAGGTCGAGGAGTTGCTCGGAGTTCCTCCCGAGCGCGTCATCGACGTGATGGCCCTGCGCGGAGACTCCATCGACAACGTGCCCGGCGCCCCCGGTATTGGTGACAAAGGCTCGGTCGAGTTGATCCAGAAATTCGGTTCGCTTGATAACCTGCTCGCCCACGCGGACGAGGTGGAACGCAAGACTTATCGCGAATCGCTGCAGAACAATCGCGAGATGATTCTGCTGAGCAAACAGTTGGTAACCATCGACTGCAATGTTGACATCGAGTTCGAGCCCGACGCGATGCGCGCGCAAGAACCGGACGCACTCGCCGCGCGCGATCTTTTCACGGAACTTGAATTCACGATCCTGGTGAAGGAGTTCCTCATCTCCGGCGTGGAAGTCGGAGAGACCGAATACTCCGAAGCCAAGAGCGCGACCGATGTGCAGCGTCTGCTTGATTCACGCGAACCCGGCGACGCAGTGGCCATTGCCTTCGAGTTGTCGCTGACAAGCGCGCCCGCCAGCGAAGACGAAGAAGAACCAAGCACCGCGGGCGATCATGCGAATGGAACGCTGTCTCTGCTGCCGCCCGACGTTATTGTGGAAGCCATCGAGGACAAACCGGTGCAGCGTGCAGCGCTCGCAAGCGCGCCTGGAACGGCCGTGACGGTCTCGCTGGCCAGCGACGCGGGCGAACCGCTGCGGAAAGTATTGGCCGATTGGAAGACGCCGAAGGCTATTCACGATTACAAGACTGCGCTGCATGCGCTCTCCGGACAAGGAGTGGAGGTTGCCGGTGTCGAGCACGATCCCATGCTTTATTCCTATCTTCTCGATCCCACTTACTCGGCGCACGCACTTCGCGATGTCGCGCTGCGGAAGTTGAATCTGAAGCTCACGGGCGAACTTGCCGAAGCTGCGGACGTCACTTGGCGATTGGCGAATTCGTTGTCGCGAGAGGTGGATTCGGATGGACTGCGCGGCGTTTACGAAGACATCGATTTGCCGTTGGTTCCCGTGCTCACACGCATGGAGCACGCAGGCGTGAGGGTGGATTGCGATGTGCTGGCCGAGATGTCTGTTCGTTTGCAACGAGAGTGCGACATCAAGGCTCGCGAGATTTACCAGCACTCCGGAGTGGAGTTCAACATCAATTCGCCGAAGCAACTTGGCGATGTGCTCTTCAACAAGCTGAACCTGCCGAAGCCCATCAAATACGGCAAAGGGAAAACGGTTTCCACCGCCGTCGATGTGCTCGAATCACTCGCCTCTGAGCACGCAGTCCCGCGATTGGTGCTCGATTATCGCCAACTCTCAAAGCTGAAATCCACTTACGTGGATGCCTTGCCTTTGCTCTGCCGTCCGGGCTCTGGACGCATACATACCAGCTTCAACCAGGCATCCACTGCGACAGGAAGATTGTCATCAACGAATCCTAACTTGCAGAACATTCCCATACGCAGCGAGATAGGGCGCGAGATACGCGCGGCGTTCATTGCCGACGAAGGCAACGTGCTTCTCGCAGCGGATTATTCGCAGATCGAATTACGTTTGCTGGCGCATTTCTCTGAAGACCCGCTGCTGGTCGAGGCCTATCGCACCGAGCAGGACATTCACACTCTCACGGCATCGCAGGTCTTCGGCATAGACCCGGACAAGGTCGATGCTGAACATCGCGGTCGCGCAAAGGCCGTTAATTTCGGCATCGTTTACGGACTCTCAGCCTTCGGACTCTCTCAGCAACTCGGTATCGATACCAAGGAAGCGAAGAGATTTATCGACGCCTACTGGGAGAAATACGTCGGGGTACAGGAGTTCCGCGACAAGACGCTCGAAGATGCGCGCCGCGACGGATTTGTGACCACTCTCTTCGGACGCGTCCGTCCCATTCCCGACATCCTCAGCAAAAACGCAAATATGCGCGGGTTTGCCGAGCGCACCGCCGTCAACACTCCGTTGCAGGGGACGGCCGCTGACCTGATCAAATTGGCAATGATCAAGATTGATGCTGACCTGCGCGCGCGCAAATTAAAAACGCGCATGTTGCTACAGGTCCATGACGAACTGGTCTTCGAAGTTCCGGAGCACGAAGTGGAAGAGATAAAGACGCTGGTGCACGAACGCATGGAACACGTCCGCGAACTGCTTGTGCCGCTACTTGTGGAAGTTGGTGTGGGGAAGAATTGGCGCGATATGGATTAACGATTTCGCGAGCGTGCGACCGCTTCTCGCATTTCTCGGCGCTCGCGCCTTACACGTATGTTTCGGGCGCGAATCATCTTCTTCAGGAACGCGTTGTAGAGAAACCACAGCAGGCCGAGAACCACCAGCGGCACCAGCACAAAGCCGATCACCATCTCGGACATGCTGCGCAACTGCTCGACCGGGCCGCGCGTACACGCACTGCAAAAAAACACTGGGCTGCTCGCAGTGAGCAGCCCAATCTTTTTGCGCCAAGCGGCACTCATACCGACACGCCGATCGCATTCTGTATGGCCCAGGCGATAGCCTCCGCGTGACGCTGCATCTGTTCGCGACTCTCGGCCTCGATCATTACGCGCGCAAGTTTCTCCGTGCCGGAATAGCGAACCACCACTCGGCCGTTGCCGTTGAGTTCGGCTTCGGCAGCCCTTATCGCGGCAGCGGCGGCGGGAATCTCCGCAAACGGAATCCTCTCGCTCACAGGAACGTTCTTGATGATCTGCGGAAACAACTCCAGATCAGACACCAGTTCATGGAGCGAATGGCCGCTGCGCGCCACAACGTCCAGCACGCGAAGCGCCGTCAGCATGCCGTCACCGGTCGTTGAATCTCCATCCAGAAACAGAATGTGTCCCGACTGTTCGCCGCCGAGCTTGGCTCCGGTCTTAACCATTTCTTCCAGCACGTACTTGTCGCCGACACTTGCGCGCAGCATGTTGATGCCGGAGGTGCGCAGAGCTTTTTCCAGCCCCATGTTGGACATAGTCGTGGCTACAACCGTATCGCCCGGCAGCAGATTGCGCGCTTTCATATCGCGCGAAGCGACCAGCAAGACACCATCGCCGTTAACGATGTTCCCTTCGGAATCGCAGCAGAGCGCGCGGTCGGCATCGCCGTCGAAGGTGATACCCATTTCGAACTTACCCGCGGCTTCAGACACATGACCCGCCACGTTTTCAGGATGAAGCGCACCGCAGCCAGCATTGATATTGCGCCCATCTGGCGTGGTGTGGATGAAGGTGGCTTCAATCCCGCAGAGCGCGAACAATTCCGGTGCTACCGAACTGGCGGCGCCGTTCGCACAATCCACCAACACACGGCGCCCTCGCAGAGAGTGCGAATCGACATTCGTAGCGAGCCACTTCACATAGTCGCTGCGCAATTGCGCGTCGCCGGGCAACAGGTCAGCCATGTCCATTTCCGCCCGGACATTGGACTTTTCCAATTCATCGAGGTGAGTGAAAATCTCCGCCTCGATCTCGCGTTCAATGGAGTCAGCGAGTTTTGCGCCGTCTGAGCCAAACAACTTGATGCCATTGTCCTGCCAAGGATTGTGAGACGCCGAGATCACGATGCCCGCAGCGAGTCCGTGGGTGCGCACAAGGTAAGCGACACCCGGCGTAGTGATCACTCCAGCGCTGGCATGTCCAACGCCCGACTTCGCGAGTCCGTGCGCAAGTGCCTGACCTATCCATGCGCTGGATTCGCGCGTGTCCTGCCCGAGGATGACGCGTGCCTGAGCATTGGCTCGGATGAGCCTGCTGCCCAGCGCTCGCCCGATGGCGAAGACGGTAGCCGCATTCAGCGGATACTGCCCGGCTACTCCGCGGATTCCGTCCGTTCCGAACAACTGTCGTGCTGGCTGCATAGCCGAGATTGACACCTATGGAACCCCTGGTCTGGAAGATTTTTCGGTCACAACCGTCACACGGATCGGTCCCGGCTTGGCGGGACGAACCATAGGATCGGCGATGTATGCGTTGGTAGTGAAGGTGGCGCGGCCGATGACTCCGGTGGCGTCCACTGGATCGGTGATGGCGCTATCGATGGCGTTCACGCGCTTTTCCGGACCGACGATGGTGATGGTGGCAGGGTCGGCGCTGGTATGCGAAATACGATAGCCGGCTGCGAAGGTTCCAATCACTCGCGGATGCACCTCGATCTCGCGCTGGACTCGGCGATCGAAGCTCACGCGGAACTGCGTGGGAACGATCTGCACGACTTCGGCGTCGTGAGGTAGCTGGATCTGCTTCACCGTGAGGTCGAAGGTGCGCTCTCCTGGAGTGACGCCGACTAGATCGATGATGGGATGGATCTCCGACTGCGCGAGTTCACGGATGGTGCGGGCAGGTCCACGCACGCGAATCTGTGCCTGCGGAATATTCTCGGAGCTGATCTCGAGATTTTCCGGAACATGGTGGAATTCGATCGGCACGGTAACAGCAATCTCCGCCTTGGGATCATGCGCCACGGCGAGCCAGAGCAGCACCGCAAGAAACAGCGAGAAAAGTTTAAGTCCGGCATTGTGGAACACGTACTTTCGCAGCACGTTCATCAGCGTTCCACCTCGGGCGAAATGCCGTCGTTGTATTTCTTCGAGCGGGTTTCGCCATCATCCCCATCTCCGATGTCGGTGGGAAGCGTGGATTGCGGCACATAACGACGAAGCAGTTCGCTAAGCCGTTCGCGCAGGGTCTCCACCGTCAAGTCTCGCTCAATGGCACCAGCGACGGCCAGGCTGATGCTTCCCGTTTCTTCCGATACGATGACGGAGATCGCGTCGGTCTCTTCGGTGATACCGATTCCGGCGCGATGGCGCGTGCCCATCTGTGTAGACAGCAGCGGGTTCATGGAGAGTGGCAGGAAGCAGGCGGCGGCAGCGATGCGGTCGCGCTGAACGATGACGGCTCCGTCATGCAGAGGTGCGCTGGGGCGGAAGAGCGTCGCCAGCAGATCGTAGGAAAGTTGCGCGTCGAGCGGAACACCGCTTTCGATGTAAGTACGCAGTCCGATCTCACGCTCAATGATGATGAGCGCGCCCGTCTGGTTCTGCGAAAAAAGATTGGCCGCAAGAACGATGTCGTCGTAGGCCTCGCCACTGGTGGAGTTTCCGCCCACTCGTGAAAGCGTGAGTTGGCGACCCAGGCGGGCGAGGGCGTGCCGAATTTCCGCCTGAAAAACCACAATGAGGGCAAATATCGCGTAGGGCAGCAGCGTGGAAACCAGCCAATCCAGCGTGCGCAGGTCTGTGATGTGGGCTATGTAGAAAGCAAAGGCCAGCGCACCGACCCCGATCAGCATGGGCGCAGCGCGAGTGCCGCGGATGAGTACCAGGAACTCATAAATGAGCGCGGCTACCAGCAGGATATCGATGACGGAAATCATCGACACCTGGGGCCAACGTCCGAACATTTGAGTAAACAGTCCCATGCGAATCAACGGCGCAAGGGGGACGCGCCGACGTTCTCACATTGTAATGCAGACCAAGCCCCAGCATTGAGGCTGATTGAAACGAATTGATTGAAAAGGGAAGGCCGTTGCTTCCCCGCGTTCCATCCAGAAAATTGCCCTTGCCAGAGCAAGGGCAGTTTATGCAGGAACTCACAAACGAGTCACTGGATGATGATCACCGGTTGCGTCAGCTGTGGGCAGCAATTCGAATTGTACCGATACGATCCGGCGGTGGAAGTGAAAGAAATGGTCAGCGTGCCGGGAGTTGACCCGCTTTGGGCCGGAACCGAATAATTGGGACCTGCCGGGTTCGCATTCGGCAGATTCAATCCAGTGATGTTGCATACTTGATGGTGGTGGTTCGTGAACTTCAGGCTGGTTGTTCCGGCTGCGAGCGTCGCGCCCGCGCAAATATCAACTTCAGCTGCCATGTAGTTTCTCCTTACACGAAGTCGCATTGCCCGGGCTTAATTTTCTGACTCCCGGAAAGATGCCGGATTACTGTTTCGCTTTTATGAGTTCTTCGTACTGCGGGTTCTTTCGTAGATTATCGAGTGACGGCGAATCCTTCATCATCTGTACTGAATATCCAGCTTGCAGGGCCTTTTGCAGCCATTCCAGGGCTGGCCCCGCCTCCCCCAACTGGTTGTAGATCAGGGCCGCGGAAAATAGCGTCTCCTTGTCGAACTTGCTATATTGCAGCGCGTCGTCCAAATACTGGATCGCCTTGGCGCGGTCACCGATCATGGCACTGTAATCGGCCATATCTTTCAACAGTTGCGGATCGTGGGGATTCACCTTCAGTCCCTGCGTTCCGATTTCAATTGCCTTCGAATACGCCGCCCGGGCTTTGTCGCGCTTTTCCGCAAGGTAGAGCGCTTCTCCTAGATTTCCCCACGTTACGTAATCTTTGTCATTCAATCGGACGCTGAGTTCATAGATTTTCGCCGCTTCTCCGAACTGTCTGGTGTGGTAATAAGCAGTTCCTAGATTCGAATACGTCGCCGACGTCGCGCGTATGGCCAGTGACTGCTGGAGCGACTTGATCGCCTCCTGGTACTTGGTCTGGTACAGGTAGGTCGCGCCCAGATTCGCATATCCGCGGAAGCTTTCAGGTGTGAGTTCCACCACCTTCTTGAACATCTCCACCGCTGGGTCGAACTGCCCTTGCCTTATATAAAAGCCGCCTAAGAGGTTGTAGCCCTTCCAGTAGGTCGGTCGCAGTTTCACCACTCTCTGGTACGTGCTTTCGGCTTGAGCAGGACTCTGGAGACGCTCGTAAGCCGATGCCAATCCAATATAGGCGTCGTCATTCGTGGGATCCAAATCCACGGCGTGTTTGAATTGCGCGACCGCTTTCTCGTAATTGCCTGTTCCGTTCTCCAGCACTCCGAGGCACACATGGCCGGAGGCTCCCGCATTCCCTGCGGCTACCGCTTTTTGGCACGCGCCACGCGCTAACGCGATAAACTTCTTATCTTTGGTCGATTCAAACTTGGACCAATACGCCGTTCCCAGTTCTGCTTCGGCCGTCCCGTACTTCGGATCGGTTCTCAGTGCCTCGGTGAGCAGGATGACGGCGCTATCCGCATTCGAGGGATTGCCCGGATCCTCCAGGTACCCTCTAGCCTGCGTGTAGTAGTTGTAGGCTTCTGGATCCATGGTGCCGTGGAATGCGAAAAGCCTTCTCTCCTCGGCAGTCAATTTGATCCGTAACGCCGACGCCACGCCATTCGTGATCTTCTCTTCGATTGAAAACGGGTCGGTCACGGGAGCGTCGAGTTGCTCGGCCTTCACTGCCTTGGAGGTCTTCGTATTCGAGACCGCGTAGGTCACGTGTACCAGATCGCCGGAACGCTGCAGCTTAACTTTGAGTGCGAGGTCTGCTCCAAATTCTTGCCTGGCCTGTTCAATCCCCACAACATTCTTCTTGCGAATTTCCTCGCCGGAAACTACCTGGACGGGGTGGTTTTCCGCAAGTTGCGTCAGCTTCGTCGTCAGGGAACCAACCAGTCCGTTTCCGAATGCTGTCATCTTCGGATCGTCGATGACCGCATCAAAGGGAAGCACAGCCAAAGTCTGAGATGCCGCACCTGCTGCTGGCTCAACGTTTCCAGCGGTGGCATCGGAACTCGACGCGGCTCGCGGACGCCACCACATCAGCCCGGCGGCCAGCAGCAGCAGCGCCACGATTGCGGCAACCATCCATCCGGTGCGCGGCCCCCACAACGACACTCTTTGACCTTCCGCAGCAACGATATGCTTCGGTTTCCCTCCCGCCCTTATCCGGCGAAGGTCTTCCACCAAAGCCTTTGCCGAGGGATAACGCTGCTCCGGGTCTTTGGCTAGCATGTTGTAAACGAGGTTTGAGAGCTGCGTCCCCACCTTGGGATTCACCTCGGAGATCCGCTTCGGGTCCTCGTGCAACACTCGTCCCAGCGTTTCCGCAAAGCTGTCTGTCTGGAACGGCTTTCGCCCGCACAGCATCTCGTAGAAAACCACTCCCAGCGCGAAAATGTCCGCGCGCCCGTCATACGGACGCTGCATCAACACTTCGGGCGACATATACGCGGGTGTGCCGCTGGACGAGAACGCCAGACTGTCCAGGCTTGACGTCTCTTGGTGTTCGTCCACGAGCGTGAATTTCCGGGCTACGCCGAAGTCCAGTATCTTCACTCGGCCCGTCGGCGTCAGCATGATGTTGTCGGGCTTGATGTCCGCGTGCAGAATGCTTCGCTCGTGTGCGGCGGCGAGGCCTTCAGCGCATTGCTCGCCGATATCGAAAAATTCATCCAGTGAAACCGTCTGGCCTGCCGAGGTTTTTTGCCGCAGTGAGGTGCCCTCTATGCATTCCATCACCACGAAAAGCTCGCCGCCGTCTTCCACGACATCGTAGATACTGGCGATATTGGGATGGTTCAAGGCAGACGCCCGCTGGGCTTCGCGCAAGAGCGATTCGCGATCGTGGTCGCTCATTTCGCTTTGCGGAGCCATTCGCTTGATGGCGACCAGTCGCTTCAGTTTGAGGTCTTCGGCCTGGTAGACCTGCCCCATTCCGCCCGCACCAAGAATCTTGATCACCAGAAATCGGCTGGCGATCGTCGCACTTAATTCGCGAAAGGTGGCATTCTTCTGGGGTTCGTGCATAGGCGCGGTACAGCGTGGCAAGATTCTACTCTCGAAGCCGACTCTGCTGCAGCTTGCTGAAGCAAAAACTCATTCCCGAGTTGTCTCTTAAGGCTCAGTCTTCCTGACTGAGACTTTCATTCAGGACCAATACGGTAGCGCTCCCATGCGTTACTTTGTGTCCATGTTTGTGTCTTGGATGCGATTTGAGCTAATATTCCGCTCACTTTTCCCAGTCGGAGCGGGCGAGCGAATAATATCTATTCCGAGCGCGTGCGTTTTACCTCGGCATCTACGATGCCTCGAGCGACTCGTGCGGTAATGTTCGCGCCGGGCGCCAGTTGAGAGGCGTCCTTGACTAGCTTCCCATTGCCATCGAAGACCAGCGCATAACCACGGTCAAGGATGGCGATTGGCGACAGCCCTTCCAAGTGTGTACTCACCTGTTCCAGACGTGCGCGACGCTTGAGCAGCAGGTTCTGAAGCACTCCGGCAAGGTGACCTGTGCGCGCCTGCAGATCGCGACGCATGGACGCAACCTTCCTTCGCAGGTCGTAGTGACGGACGCGGGCAGAGGCGACATCAAGGCGCTGATGAAATGTGCGGAGCGCCGTCGAATGGGCGCGCACCATGCGGAAACTCAGGTCGTCGACGCGTTGCTGACGGCGGGCAATGGCTTCATTCATTCGCGCGAAGGCCGCGTGATAGCCAACCTCTGAAAGCGCCTGCTGCTTGTGCATCACCAGGTAGCGCATGCTGCGCCCCAACCGATAGCGCAGATTCCCAACCTGCTCTTCCATGTCGCTCTTGGAGCGGATAACCAACTCGGCCGCCGCCGAAGGCGTTGCCGCACGCAGGTCGGCGACAAAATCGCAGATGGTGAAATCCGTTTCGTGCCCAACGGCCGAAATGACAGGAATCGCACTGCCGGCGACGACACGCGCCAATCCCTCATCATTGAACGCCGCCAGATCTTCTACCGACCCACCACCGCGCGCGACAATGATGACGTCCACATCTGCCGCACTGTTGAAGTGCTTCACCCCGGCGCTGACCTCCGCCGCTGCGCTCTCGCCCTGCACCTGTGCGGGATAAATGATCACCTGCAGGCCTTCGTGTCGGCGGCGAAGTACGTTGAGGATGTCCTGTATGACGGCGCCGCGCGGCGAAGTCACAACTCCGATGCGTCGGGGCAGCGAAGGCAGCGGCTTCCTCCGGTTGCTCTCGAAGAGGCCTTCGGCGGCAAGCTTCGCCTTGAGTTGTTCAAAGGCGACCTGCAGCGCGCCAGCGCCCATCGGCTCCAGGTACTCAGCCGAGAGCTGCATCTCGCCGCGACCTTCATAGATGGTGATGCGTCCGCGCGCCAATACATGCAAACCGTTTTCCAGCTTGAAGCGCAATAATCGCGCCTGCATACGGAACATCACGATTCGCAGTTGTGTCTCGCCATCGCGCAAGGTGAAGTAGAGATGGCCGGAATCGGCGGGGCGATAATTCGTGATCTCGCCCTCTACCCAGATGTCGGCGTACTCGCGCTCAATGTGCGTGCGCACCGCACTCACAAGGTTGGGAACGGTCCAGACGCGCCGCTGCGGAACCTGAAAGCTGAAATCGAGCTGGGACTGATCATCCACGGAAAAAGTTTACCTCACGTCAGCGGCGAAAGTGGTTCACCAGGTAGAGGACAATGGAAAGCAGGATGCTGACGACGATGGACGTTGCCAGTGGAAAGTACACCGTCGTGTTCTTTCCCCGATAAGTGATGTCTCCCGGAAGGCGTCCCAGTGGCAGGTTCATGCGTCCGGCGCCAATCACGATCACGCCCGCCACCAGCAGCAGCGCGCCCGTCACCACCAACATCTTGCCCAGATCATTCATCTGCCAGACTACCGACAAGTTCTCTGATGCTATTCGACGAACATGCAATCGCCGTAAGAGAAGAATCGGTAACGCTCGCGGACAGCGTGCTCGTAAGCGGCGAGAACCTCTTCGCGCCCGGCGAATGAGGCCACCAGCATGAGCAGCGTGGACTGCGGCAGATGGAAATTCGTCAGCATGGCGCCCACCACGCGAAACTGAAAGCCGGGATAGATAAAGATGTCGGCTTCGCCCTCCTGCGCTCGGATGGCACCGTCCGCAGATTGCTGCGCCGCGAATTCGAGCGTACGGACGGACGTTGTTCCAACCGCCACAACGCGCCTTCCCGCTTCGCGCGCGCGCTCGATGCGCTCGGCCGTTTCGCTGGGTATCTGATAATGTTCGCGATGCAAGCGATGCTCTTCCACCACTTCCACCCGCACGGGTTGAAAGGTTCCCAGCCCGACGTGAAGAGTGACCTCGGCGGTCTCAATGCCGCGCTCGTGAATGAATTGCAATATCTCGGGCGTGAAATGCAGCCCTGCCGTAGGCGCGGCAACCGACCCAGTCTCGCGGGCAAACATCGTTTGATACTGCTTGCGGTCGGCCTCGGTGTCTGCCCGATGGATATAGGGAGGCAGCGGCACGTGGCCCAGCTTTTCAATGCGAGCATAAAGATCCGGCACGTCCGCGAACCGCACCGTGCGCTCCCCGAACTCTCCGCGCGCCCGGACTTCGCATTCCAGCTCTCCACGCATTCCATCGCCGAAAAAAATAGTCTCTCCGACGCCGATCTTTCTACCCGGACGCACCAGCGCCTCCCAGGTCTGCGGTGCGCTCGCCACCTGTTTTGTCAGCAGCACTTCTACTCGGCCTTGCAGAAATTCCTTCATCGCCGGATTCTCAGGGCTCAGAGGATGCGAGTGCAGTCCTGCACGCCGTCCATACAATCGCGCCGGAAGGACGCGCGTGTTGTTGAAGATGAGCAGATCGTCGGGACGCAGCAGGTTGGGAAATTCGCGAAAGCTGGTGTCGTCGAGGGTTCCGCTTCTCCGGTCCAGGTGCAGCAGGCGCGAAGACGCGCGATCTTCCAGCGGTTGCTGGGCGATCAACTCCTCTGGCAGATGGAAATCGAAGTCGCTGACGAGCACGATTTGATTATACGGATGCATCGAAGATGCCGTTTCACAGTACAATCGCGCACTATGCGCGGGCACTATACGTGGAACACCGGACGGCGTTTACTGGAATTGGGCGAACGCACGATGATCATGGGCGTCATCAATGTCACTCCTGATTCCTTCTCCGATGGCGGCCGGCATCTTTCCGCAGACCACGCCGCGATACACGGATTGCGCTTGCTGGAGGAAGGCGCCGATATCCTCGATATCGGCGGCGAATCAACCCGCCCGGGGACCATAGTGGAGAGCGACACCTTGGAGGAAGCAAGTCTCGCCGTGCGCCGTAAACCCTCCGTTACCGCCGAAGAAGAACTTCGCCGGGTCCTTCCTGTGATCGAGATATTGAAGCGCGCCAGGCCGACATGCGTGATCTCCGTGGACACCTACAAGTCCGAGGTCGCGCGCCAAGCCGTCGCTGCCGGAGCCGAGATCGTGAATGACGTGAGCGCATTCACCTGGGACTCGCAAATGGCCTCAACCGTTGCGGAATTGAATTGCGGGGCCATCCTGATGCACACTCGCGGTCTTCCGGAGCAATGGCGTACGCTGCCCCGCTCTGAGGATATCGTCGCTCTTGTCTGCTCTGAACTGAATGACCTGGTGCAGCGCGCACTTGCCGCCGGCGTGCAACGGAACCAAATGGTGCTCGACCCCGGATTCGGTTTCGGAAAAAATTTCAAAGAAAACTATCCCTTGCTCTCGCGCTTTGAAAAATTCGCGGAGCTCGGCTTTCCTGTCATGGCTGGCACCTCGCGCAAATCCTTTATCGGTCGCACCGTGGGCCAGCGGCTCGGAGGGTTGCACGGAGTCTCCGGAGTGGACCAACCGGCGAACGAACGACTATACGGAACACTCGCGAGCGTGGTGGCTATCGTGCTGCGCGGAGCTCACATCGTGCGGGTTCACGACGTGCAAGCCACGGTGCAAGCGACCGCCATAGCCGACGCGATTGTCGCCGCAAGCTGATTACGGCCCTGAATTTTATTTTCAATCGAGTGGCGCTCCGGAGTTCGTCGCGTGGCTGCGAGCGATTCAGGCGCATCCTATCCAACTGAACTCATGCCGGAAACCATGGAACAGATAAGACAGAAATACGGTGAACGCATCCTGATACGCCGCGAAGGCGAAGCGTTGCGTGAAGGCCGCGCGGTGGTTTACTGGATGCAGCGTGCACAACGCGCCCTCGACAATCCCGCGCTCGACGTAGCCGTTGATGTTGCCAATGCGCTTCGGCTTCCCTGTGTCGTCTTCTTCGCGCCCGTTCCCTACTATCCGCACGCGAACCTGCGCCACTACCGGTTCCTGCAACAGGGCATCGCCGAAACGGCGAGGCGTTGCTGGGAACGCAATATCGTATTTGTTCTGCGCCGTTATCCCGACCACAGCTTGCTGAGATTTTGCGAAGAGGTGCAGGCAGCCATCGTCATTGGCGACGAGAACCCCATGCGTGAACCGCGTGCCTGGCGCGAGAAGGCCGCGAAGCAACTCCGCGCTCCGCTGTGGACCGTGGATGCCGACGTCATCGTCCCTTCGCGATTGCTGCTGAAAGAGCAGTATGCTGCGCGCATCATCCGGCCGCGCCTGAGAGCCTTATTCCCGCAGTACCTTATCGCACCTGAAAATCCTGCGGCGGACATATCCTTTAAGCCTTCCAAGAAGTTATCGTCGCTCGCGCCCGACTTCGACATTACCGACCGATGGGGAAAACTCGACCGCTCGGTCGCCCCGGTCGATTCCTTTCTTGGTGGAACCGGCGAGGCTTTACGCAGGCTCGAAGAATTCGTTGGCGGCAAATTGAGTCGTTATCCCGCTCTGCACAGCGCCGCCGACATGGACGGCACCAGCACGCTCTCGCCCTATCTTCACTTCGGACACATAGGCCCGCTCACGGTCGCGCTCGCCGTGCAGAATTCCAAGGCTCCGCAGCCTGCCAAGGACGACTACCTCGACCAGCTCATCACCTGGCGAGAGCTCTCCATCAACTTTGTGCACTTTAATCCCGTCTACGATTCCATCGAATGCGGTCCCGATTGGGCGCATCGCACTCTGGCCGCGCACGCCCGCGACAAGCGTCCCCACCTCTACACGCGTCAGCAATTGGAGCGCGCCGAGACCGCAGACGAACTCTGGAACGCCGCGCAGCGGCAGATGCTCCACATGGGCTGGATGCATAACTCCCCGCGTATGTATTGGGCGAAGAAGATCCTGGAATGGGCGCAATCTCCCGCCGCCGCCTATCAGACCGCCGTTTATCTGAACGATAAATATTTTCTCGACGGGCGCGACCCCAACGGCTACGCGGGAATCGCCTGGTCGATGGTCGGCAAGTTCGATCGCCCTTGGTTTGACCGCCCCATCTTCGGCACTGTGCGCTACATGGCCCGTAGCGGCGCGGAAAAGAAATTCAACGTAAGGACTTACATTGAGCAGATGGATGAGTTGGCAACCGGGGCAAGCGTGAAACCACCGAAGCTGTTCGCGTAAGTCAGAACGCTTTCGTGGAATCCAGCAGGATGGTGACCGGCCCTTCATTCACCAGTTCAACCTTCATCATGGCCTGAAAGATTCCAGTCTCGCACCGCAGTCCAGCGGCGCGTACACGCTCCACAAAATAGTCATAGAGCGCACGAGCCTGCTCGGAACGCGCGGCAGCATCGAATGACGGACGCTTGCCCCGGCGGACATCTCCAAACAACGTAAATTGCGAGACTGCGAGAATCGCGCCGCCCACCTCGGCCACCGCGAGATTCATCTTGCCCGCATCGTCGTCGAAGATGCGCAAGCCTGCGATCTTCTCGGCCATGTAATCGGCATCGGCTTCCGTATCAGGCTGTGCCACGCCGAGCAGCACCAGCAATCCGCACTCGATTTGCCCGGTGGTCTCGCCTTCGACCGCGACTCTTGCGCGGCTCACGCGTTGGACTACAGCTCGCATTCGGATAGTTTCGGGCTTTGCGGACGAACGCGCAAGCGCGAGTAGCCGAGGCGAGGATGCACGACCGAAGCTCCCAGGCTAACCTGTGCGAATTCTTTTCGACGAAGAGGTGAAGTTCAGCGGCATGGCGACGTCGCGCGCGAGAATTGATTGGTCGGCTTCTACTTCGATGAAGATCGCGCTGGCCAGCTACGAAGCACACAATACCCGCAACTTGCCTTATGCGGCAGGATTCGCCGTAGCCTTCGGACTTTCCTAGGACGAAGCGTTGCGTTCCATCACTCTTACCCCCGCGGAGATTTGGGGAGTGGCCGAACAACTAGGCTCTCACGACGTAGGCAAAACCGCCAATATAGTCGTCTCCAATTGCGATCCGTTGGACGTAAAGACCGGGTAAAACACATTTTTTCATACAGGGACGCGAGATCCAGCTGGATAATCAGCAAATTCGCTTGCGCAACTAATTCAGCGGAAAGTGATGGAATGAATCGGCGATGATCCTGCCGGATGGCCGAATGATCTTCGCCGTGGTGAATTTCGACAACGATCTGAAAGCGGTCCGCTTTGTAGATAAAGCGGGTCGGACACCGATTCCTCCCCACTTGGCGGGACTATTTTCGTTCGTGCAGGAACTTAACAACCGAGAAATACCTAAGCTCAAAGGCAAGATTGAGCCCGTGTGCAGGATGCCTTCGCAGCGCTGAATGGATTCTCCGAGTTCCCGCCGCCGAAATTGCCCTGACACTCGTCGTTGACCCGCCTAGGTCGCTGGAATTAGGATGAGGGACTGGGCTTTGAGTCCAGAACGACACGGACGTGTGTGAGCGTGGGCACTGGCTTCCGGCTCTCATTCCTTTACACGAATTCCAGCGCACCAGTACACTATCCGGTCTTATCCAAACGCAGGAGGCGCCAGTCTGATGGCATCTGTTGAAGAGAAAGTTAAGCAGATCATTGTGGAGCAGTTGGGTGTCGATGAAGCGGAAGTAACTACGAACGCATCGTTCGTCGATGACCTTGGCGCCGACTCCCTGGACACCGTGGAATTGGTGATGGCCTTTGAAGAGGCTTTCGATATTGAGATTCCCGACGAGGATGCCGAAAAGATCCGCACCGTACAGGATGCGGTAACCTATATCGGCAAAAACTCGAAAGTCGGCAAGTAGCATCAGCTTCTAAGAACATCAGGAACACGGACGCTTCCCGCGCAGGAATGTCCGCTATCGCGATTCGCGCGAAATCAGCATGCCCGCTCACTGGCGGCTTGCGCGCAATTTTAAGGAGAACGTAGCTAATGGCTTCCGTTGAAGAAAAAGTAAAACAGATCATTGTGGAACAACTCGGCGTGGACGAGGGTGAAGTAACCTCTAACGCCTCTTTCGTTGACGATCTCGGCGCCGACTCTCTGGACACCGTGGAACTCGTCATGGCCTTCGAAGAAGCTTTCGAGCTTGAGATTCCGGACGAAGATGCCGAAAAGATCCGCACTGTAAAAGATGCGGTTGATTACATTGGAAAGAATGCGAAAGGCGGCAAGTAACCCTTGGCCCGTCGCGTCGTAGTAACCGGTATCGGTCTCATCTGCGGGGTCGGCCACAACGTCGAGGAGGTTTGGGCGAACCTGCTCGCAGGCAAGAGCGGTGTTGCCCGGTGTGCTTCAAACGAGAGCACGGGTAGGGCAGGGTGGTAGGCGTCGGCGCGCAGCTCCTGCAACAGATCTCGAAGCGGCTGCACGGCTCCGTTGCCCGTCACTTTCACGCGGGCAGCTTGTTCACCCAAGGCCGTTACAAAAACGTCGGCTTGCCTTTTGTCACCACCAACCAACCAAGGCTGTGGCTTGGGCAGTCCAGGTTTGTAGCCATGTGCACAGCACAACGCTGCAGCGGCCACATGTAGCAAGCCATTGGCCGCATGCGCGTGGCCGAAGAGGCCCTGCAACGAAATGGCGCTGTTTCCATCACCAAGGGGCAACACGCCTGTCGCGACCTCGCGTGGTTCATCATCGTCAGCAAACGCCGAGGCCAGTTCGGTTTGCACCAGCGACAACACGACATCGCCCGCAGCTTGGGCATCGCTTTGCCTTTTGAGCACCAACACCACGGCCGCGTCCCCACTTGCCTGTCGCTTAGGCGACAAAACGCGCGCAGCGGCTGTATGAACGGGTTCAGCGCAGAGATCTACGGCGCCCACAATTGCCGCGTCGATCTCTCCTGCCAACAAC